>JAUWKY010000134.1 GCA_030613915.1 Syntrophobacterales bacterium | reverse complement strand
CTTGGCTCCGCTTTTTTCTTCTCAACATCTTGTGCTGAGGTTTCTGCTAGGGGAAGTGTGAATTAAGGGATGTAATGCACAGTTTCACACCCATTCTGATGAGCCTTTGTTTTCTGCTCAGAATAGGAGCCAATTCCGTTTCGCATATGCTCCTCATACCTTTAATTCTGGCCAAGTTTAGATATTGGCAAGATATGTTTAGTCTCTATCTAAAGAATTTTACCCCAGCATTTTGTGCCGATCCTCAGATGCCAATAGTGTGAATTAAGGGATGTAATTCACAGTCTGCTCCTTCCCTTTTAGCCAGCCAATTTATCCTAAGAATGGTGGTTTTTCGTATTGCCTGGATTTCTTGATTGATCGTAACGTCATCCTAGTAAGGTTCCATCTTGACCTTGGCCGAATGTTGACGATTTTTTGGGGAAAGGTTAAACTTCTAATAGACGTCACTAGGGCTGTTGGGATTCTATCTTCTGTTTTTCTCTGCTTAGTCTGATCTGATTTTAGGCTGGATACGGAGTGCGAGACACTAATCACAGCCGCTCTCCCTGAGCACCACCTGCACTGATACCCCTGCTCATCTTGGCTCTGAAGATCCTGTAATCTTTGGCGTGAATAGTTGCCCACTCCTGACATTATTCACAGGCTAATAAAGGTTCTGATATGCCAGGAAAAGAAGTTGCATATTTTCAGGTCTTTCTCGAGGTAACCAGGGCTGTTCTCTCGGTGCTCGATGTCGAGACGGTCCTTCATCTGATCACCAAAGGAATAGTGTCGTCCCTTGATATTAAGGCGAGTGCTCTAATGCTTTTGAGCGAGAAGAGCCATCGGCTGGAACTAGTGGCCTCACACGGTCTCAGTCAGAAGTATCTGGGGAAAGGTCCTCTCTACGCGGACAGGAGTATTGCCGATGCCTTGAGGGATAAACCAGTACTGGTCGAAAACGCGCCCACTGACGACAGAGTCCAATATCGGGAGGAGGCAACAGAGGAGGGTATTGCGTCGATTCTTTCCGTGCCCATGGTGATGAGGGAACAGGTCATTGGGGTTCTGAGAATCTATACCGCCGAACCAAGGCGATTTAGCCAAAACGAAATGGACTTGATATCGGCTATTGCCGAGATAGGTGCGATAGCTATTGAAAATGCGAGGATCTTTGAAGCCAGAGGAGCAGAGCTTTCCAAGGTATTAAAAGTCGGTGGTATTGATTATGAATACGAGCTTCCCGTGGCAGAGTATCGCGGCAAGGCTACCTTGAATAGTGGGATTGACCACGAGAAATCCTACCAGTATTTTCGCACGCTTTATCGGCTCACACGAACGATCACCTCGACCATGGAAATGAAAGAGACACTGGAGGCGGTGGTGACAGAAATCGCGAAGACCATGGGCGTAAAAGGTTGCTGTCTTTTCTGGCTAAATACCGGGACCCGTGAATTGGAAATGGTGGCGTCCTACGGCTTGAGCCAAGCTTATCTCTGCAAGGGTCCTCTCAGCATTGACAAATCCATTCCTCAGGCTTTAGAAGAAGAGACTATCTATATAGCCAACGTCAGAACTGACCGCACAATTCAGTATCCAGAGGCGGCAGAGAGGGAAGGGATCGTGTCGATGCTCTCCGTTCCCATCTCAGTCAAGAAAAGGGTCAGGGGGACCCTTCGGTTATATTCATCCACCGCCACACCTTTCGCTACGGAGGAACTAAGATTTGCCAAGGTCCTGGCTGAGATCGGCGGTATTGCCATCATAAATGCCAAGCTATACCAGGAAAGGAGGGCTGACATCACTTTCTGGAAGGCAACCCTAGATTATCTGGGCATTGGGAATAGGTAATTCAAAATTTTGTCGGCCCAGATCCAGTCACCATATCTTGAAATTGCGAACCCCTTTTGATTGATCTCACTCTCTTGTACTAAGCCCAAGACAGCGGATGGCTCTCTTCGTGATGTTATGTAAACTTTTGCGGTGATCAAGGTGAGTCCATATCTCTCATCATTATCTACATTCGATGCATCCCCTCCAAACAGGAAAAATCGAATCGTGCGCTTTTTCTCTTTGACAGGGGCTTGGGATTGGGCGTAGCATTATATTAGAAAGTTATTGTATTAAGCAGAGACAAGCAAAGGCGGATATGGGGGGAGAATAAACCCTAAAATGCGCCTGCTAACTCTTAACAGAGTGTTGTTTAATCTGTAGCGACTGCTTCATATCAACTTGGATTTTCTTGGGCACGGCGTTTTTTGACTTTGTGTAGACCTCGCGAGACAGTAATTTCTCCCGCTAGCCCCGACTACTACCTCGACAACTCACTGTTACTCTTCTCACAGCTATATTTCTGAAAGTTTCCTGGTCTGAATAGAAGCAGGCTCCTAAGCGAAAGTCTACATTAATTCCCGCCAAAGGAGGTGTAGCCTATGCAAGTAACACACGAGGAAGTATTCAGACAGAAGAAACTGGCCAATGTAGGACAAACAGTCCGGAGTAAGAAGTATGGCACTCTTTGGAGAGTCATGGAGAAACGGGAAATTTGGCAAAACATTGAGGGCGATCCGCAAACTCGCATGCTCCCGGCCATTTATCTTGCCTACTGGAAAGTCCAAACGGGAGTACTGCCAGGGATCGGAAAGATGTTCGGATATTCATATACTCTCCATGATAATACTTTTGAGGCAAACTGGGAGATAGTCGAAGGAGAATAAGAAGGCAACCGTTACTTTAATAGTTGCGATCATCACTGTCGAATTCTAGACCGCCTTTAGCCAATTGTAGTTATTCGGCACACAGGGGGGGAGCCATGAAAAAACAACTCATTAATTATGAGACTTTGCTTAAGGTTACCAAGGTCATTTCCCATTCCCGGAACCCCGAAGAAGTTGTCTTAATAACAGTGGAGAGCATCAAAACAGCTTTGGATGTCAAGGGATGTAGTGTCTTTCTTATCAACCGCAAAACCGATGAACTAGAGGTAGCCGCGTCATATGGCCTGAGCGATGAGTATATCAATAAAGGACCTGTCAGTGCTTTGCGCTCCATTGCTCTATCTTTGGAGGAGGGACCAGTAGCGATCTACGATGTTTCCGATGATCCGAGAATTCAGTACCCCGACGCGGCCAAAAATGAGGGAATTGCTTCTATCATGTCCGTGCCTATTGTGGTCGCCGGGCGTTCAATCGGGGCCCTACGTATTTATACTTCTGAACATTGGGAGTTCACTTTGGAAGATGTGAACTTTGTTCAGGCCATGGCGCAGATCGCAGGGATGGCAATAGAGATGGCCAGACAGTACAAAGGCCTAAAGGACAGCATTGAGATATTGAAAACGATGAGGGATCCGAAAGTGTTCCCGAGAGTGAAATTGGCAAAGAACATTAATACCTAGGGTTTGGCGTTTAGTGTTAGACATTGACTAAACACCAAACGCCTGCCCTATTATTCATCTTTGGTCACTCATACCCTGGTACAGTTTAATCGTTATTACCTAAAGCCCATACTGATTTCCTGAAAGTTTAGATAGCATACGAGACTGTCGAAAAAGTCCTAACTGCACATTTTTGCTATTTCCGCATCTAGTAAAATCAACTACTTACAAGTCAAGACTAGTCGCAAAATTGAGGGTTTTAGGCTTTTTCGATAGTCTCTACTTTAATCCACACTTCGTCTTTTAAAAAACGGTTACCATATCTAGCCCCACCAGATCGACACAAAAAGCCCCGACCACTCTCGGCAGTGATCGGGGCTTTTTCTTCGTTCTTAACCTCAGCTTTTTACTGCTCACCTTTAATCTTTTTTATAATTTTCGGAATAAAGAGTGAAAAGACAAACAACCCTATGGAAAAGAAAACCTTGAAAGACAACAGTTCACCCCAGTTTTGAGAGACCCAGACATCTTTCAGGGTTCCTATGAAAAAGGTGAAGATGAAGGTCCCGACGATGATGCCCAGGCCTGTACCGAAAAAATAATCCCAAAAACGTACCTTGGTAAGGCCCATACCGAAATTCATGGGTGTGAATGGAAAGTAGAGAAGCCGCAGGTACAGGGTAGCGGCAAATCCGTTCCGCTCAATAGAATCGTCATATTTCTTCAACTTATCCCCAATCAGCGAGGCTGCAAATTCTCTACCTAGAGTGCGCCCAATCCAAAAGGCTGCACTGGCACCTACCATAGCTCCAAGCCAGACATAGAGAAACCCCCAATAGGCCCCAAAAATGGCAGCGCCTATACCGGTTAGGAGCGTTCCAGGCACAAAAAGACATACACCCGCGGCATAAACAAATACAAAAACCAGAGGAGCCCACAACCCCGCTGTATTAAGGAAGTTTCCCAAAGCTTCCGCAGTAAGATACCCTTTAACCGGCGTGAACTTAATAATGTAGATGGCTATAATAACAAAAGCCACAAATATAAATGCTTTTATCATGGCTTTGTTGCGACCTGGAGTTGCGGACTCTATTACTTGTTCCATGTTCTCTCCCCCAACCTTATTTATTGTGCTCTGTGGTTTGTTTTCTTTTTGAGTACTCGTCATGTTCTGTTTACTCTTGACCATATGTCGTAACCACAGCAGACAGATTACATTCCGTCGGGGATAATTAAAGAATCAGAACCCAAAGGACCTGGCTAACAGCTGTCTCTTCAGGTGTCAGGAAGAAACAAAAAAGCTGCCACCTGATGTGACTTCGATGGTCTTTGCCTAGTGCGGCAGTCTGATGGAGTCATAACATTTCGGATTGGGGATCTCGGATTTCGGATTGAAATGAATAAAGTTTGAATAAAGGACTTATTTCGAATTCCGCAATCCGCATTCTCAAATCCGCAATTGAGTTGCTCCAGTACTCCAAAACCCCTAGCCCTCTTTAGCAGCCACCACTGCATGACCTCCGAACTCCCTACGTAGGGCGGCGAGAACCTTATCCTCGAAGGCATCTTCCTCCCTTGATCTGAACCTCCTGAAAAGTGAAAGAGCTATAACCGGGGCTGATACTCCGCTCTCCACAGCCTGCTGTACAGTCCAACGTCCCTCCCCAGAGTCTTCCACATAACCACGAATTTTAGTCAGCCTTTCATCTTTGCCAAAGGCTGATTCTAGCAGTTCCAAGAGCCAGGACCGAATAACACTACCCTGATTCCAGAGATGAGCAACCTGAGAATAATCTAGAAACTCAGCATAAGGTGAGCCCTCCATAATGGCGAATCCTTCCCCGTAGGCCTGCATCATGCCGTACTCGATGCCATTATGAACCATTTTGACGAAGTGCCCGGCACCGGTGGGGCCACAATAGAGGTAGCCGTTCTCAGGAGCAAGAGTTTCGAAAATGGGTTCAAGATGCTCGAAGACCTCTCGTTCTCCACCCATCATCATGCAATAACCAACCTCGAGTCCCCAGATGCCGCCGCTTACTCCCACATCCATGAACTTGATTGCCTTTGCAGCCAGCATCTCTGCCCGGCGAACGTCATCTTTGTAGTAGGTGTTGCCCCCATCGATAACAATGTCACCCGGGGCAAGCAACTCCAAGAGTTGGTCAAGATGGTCATCAACCGGTTGACCAGCGGGAAGCATGAGCCAAACCACCCGTGGTGCGGTCAACTTGTCAACGAGTTCGGTCAGTGAAAAGCTTCCTATCGCACCCTCTTTGACAATCTCCTCAGTCTTAGTGGGAGTCCGGTTGTAGGCCACAACCTCGTGGCCACCCTGGAGGATCCGTTTTGCCATATTCATTCCCATGCGCCCCAATCCTATCATAGCTACTTGCATTCTTCTTGCTCCTTTAGATACTTGGCGTGTTGGTGGATTCGCTTCGCTTAATCCACCCTACTGTTTGTCTTCTCGGTCATTTATGGCAGAGGGCATGGGGCATAGAGCATAGAGTAAAAGAATTGACATGCTTGCTCCATGGAAAATGAAAGCGGAGCTAAATGACCTAATGATTTTGAAACGCTATGCGCCATGCTCTTTGCGCTATGCGTCGTCTCCGCAGGCTCTTCCTTTAAGATTGAAAAATAGCTTAAGACCTTTTTTGACCCTATCGGAGAAGATCTTTGGAGAAAAGAACGTCCCTGCGACTTTCTTGTTTATCTCACCGAGAGTCGGATAGGGATGTACTGCAGAAGCCAGGGTTGAGAGCTTCATCTTGCCGTTCAACACCGCCACCCATTCATTCAGCAGTTCTCCTGCCTGAGGCCCCAATATTTGTACACCTATGGGCTTCTCTTTTCCGTCCAGTATCATTTTGATCTTACCGACTCTCTCACCTTCTGCCAGGCTTCTGTCGTTACCTTTGAACTCCTCGGTCCATACCGCATACTCGATTCCGGCAGCTTCTGCCGCTTTTTCATTCATACCAATGCTGGCGAGCTCAGGGTCCGTAAATGTACACCACGGCAGAAAAGTGTAATCCACTTTTCTGGGGAGATGAAAAATAGCATTGGTGAAGACAACACCTCCCTCATAACCGGCAGCGTGGGTAAATTGATATTGGCCGGTGACATCTCCCGCCGCATAAATGTGCTTCTGTTTTGTCCTCAAGCGGTTGTCCACCTGGATGCCTTTCCCAGTGAAATCTATGCCCAGACCTTCTAAACCTAAACCTGTCACATTGGCGTCTCGACCCATGGCGACCAGGATCTTTTCT
>JAUWKY010000049.1 GCA_030613915.1 Syntrophobacterales bacterium | reverse complement strand
TTCTTTTCGATCGGAAGAGTAGATAATCTCTCCCAAATAATTGAAAATGCGCACCTTGTCGATGCCTTCCTGGGCACCAATGGTATCGATAGCACGGTGCAGCCTCTCGGGCTGATACTTGAGCATGTCATAGCGCATGCTACGTTTGATGGTTTCACTGACCAGGTTTGAGCTTTGAATGACTTGCTGGATAAGCTGATTTCTCTGGGTATTAATGTTCACCGAGGCATAAACGCCTATGCCCAGAATAGCAATTGCACTCACCGTGCAAATCAACTTAAATCCAAGACTGCGATACCACATCTCAGAACATCCCACCGACAACCCTGGCAAGAGGTTGCCAATAAATACCCAGGCCCAGAGTGGGAATCAGCAGAGCCAGAAGCAGTGCCTGGGAGCTAAGAGGGACCTGGATCTGGACAGCTTCAGTTGGCTTTTCCAACAACATGGCTTTGACGATCCGCAAATAATAGTAGAGTGAGATGACGGTGTTGAGAGCCGCCACCGCCGCCAACCAGTAAATCTTTTTTGATATGACCGCAGCAAAAAGATAGACCTTTCCCACAAAACCGGCAAAAGGCGGCAGGCCTATGAGAGAAAAAAGAAAGATGGCCATGGCCACACAGACATAAGGTGCCCTGACTCCTAGGCCCCGGTAGGAATCTATTTCTTCGCTTCCCCCCGCCGCTGCCACCATAGTAACCACCCCAAAGGCTCCCAGATTCATAAAAAGGTAAACCACCAGGTAAAAGACCACCGACCTTAACCCCAGATCACTCAGGGCAACGATACCCATGAGCAAGTAGCCGGCATGGGCGATGCTGGAATAGGCTAGTAGACGCTTGAGATTGTTCTGGTGGATCGCCGCAAGATTTCCCAGGGTCATGGTTATCGCAGAAACCAGGGCCAAAATAGAAGGCCATTCCAGGCCGGAAATGGCTTGGTATGCCCCTGCCTCCGGGCCTAAGGCGAAAAGCGGATAAAATAGTCTGATGAATAAAACAAACCCGGCAGCTTTTGGGCCCACACTGAGAAAGGCTGTAATGGGTGTTGGCGCCCCTTCGTAGACATCAGGGCACCAGAAGTGGAAAGGAAATGATGCCGTTTTAAAGAGTAGGCCGGCCATAAAAAACAAGATGGCCACAATTAATAACAGTCTATCTTGGGGATGTTGGCTGGCAAGTGCCACCTGTCGGCTAATTTCCGCAAGATCGGTGCTACCGGCAAGCCCGAAGAGCAGCGAGAAGCCGAACAGCATGGTGCCGGATGTAAAGGCACCGTAAAGCACGTATTTCAGCGCCGCCTCACCGCTGCGCTCGTCTCTTGCCCTGATTCCCACCAACAGATAACTCAAAATCCCCATGGTCTCAAAGGCAAGGAAAATCATTAGAAGATCAGTGGAGGCAACCAGAAGCAACATTCCCATGGTGACAGCCAAAACCAGGACAGTACATTCGCTGTACTCGGAATTGTCTATCTCCCCGCTAATCTGGGCTAGCAGAATGGTAAAAATGCCGACAAGAGCAAAGAATGGCTTGGAATAAAAGGTCAACCAGTCCCAGACAAAGAGCTTGGAAAGATAGGTCAGATCCGGTGTGGGCTGCGGCAGCTTCCATAAAGGAAAGAGTGATCCGGCTAGACCCGCCAAAGCCAGAATGGTAAAAACCAGACGGTGGCGCCAATGGGGAAGTACTATCCCAACACAGAGCAATATAAGGATCGTCAGCGTCAGGATGATCTCCGGAGCAATAAAGGAGATCCCCTGGAGGTTACTCTGTATGAATTCTTCAGGTATCATTGCAATCACATCGTTGGGCTGTGCCCAACCTACTTTCTTAGTCGATCAACCAAAAATTCGAAACCGGGAACCCGCCCGAAGGGTGGGAGTCCGAAGGACAAATCCCAAATCCCAAGCACCAAATTACAAATAAATCTCAAATTCCAATACTCAATGACCCAAACATATAGTGGAATTCTCTTTTCTTAAGATGATGTGAACGTTTGGAATTTTGAATTTCGGTCATTGTTACTTGTTTGTTATTTGGGTTTTGTGATTTGTAATTTACATGAACTCCTGCTTCCTGCCTGCTTGCCCTGCCTGTCCCGCGTGTAGTCGCGGGGAGCCCGTCGAAGGGCTGCCTCCTGCTTACTATTCTAAAAGGCTCCCCGGCACTATGGCCTCGTCGCCGTACTTGTCTGAAATAGTGTCCAGAGCCCTGTTCAGTCTCTTCCTTTTTGGCGCTTCCCTTCTCTGCTCAAAAAGAGCGAGTTGCCTCTCTTTATCAGCAAGGTCTAGTTGAGACAGTGATATGCCAAAAAGCCTGACTGCTCTTTTGCTGACCTCTGTCTTGCTCAAAAGGTCGCAGCAACTCTGGAATATCTCCCGGCCGTCATCGGTGGGCTCTTGAAGAGTGACTGAGCGCGTAATTTGGACAAAGTCGTGGTATTTCACCTTGAGAGTGACAGTCTTGCCTACAAAACCATGGCCTCGAAGCCTTTTTGCCACCCTGGTGGCGAGAGAAAGCAGTACTCTTCTTGCCATTGCCATGTCCAGGATATCTTCCCTATAGGTTTCCTCGTGGCCAATGGACTTAACCTGGCGCTCTGTTTCCACCTCCCTCTCATCCACTCCCTTGGCAAGGAGAGTAAGATGCAATCCATGTTTTCCCAACTTCCTCTCCAAAAGCTCCAGGGGAACACACCCCAGGTCACCGATGGTCTCGACCCCGAGGTGAGCGAGGGTCTTGCGAGTTCTCTCGCCCACTCCCCATAGTTTCTCTATGGGCAGAGGTCCCAGAAATTCTTTTACTTTTCCTTCTGGCACGATGGTAAGTCCATCGGGTTTCTGAATGTCTGAGGCGATCTTCGCTATGAATTTGGTGGGAGCAACACCCGCAGAGGCAGTGAGTCCCGTCTCTGCAACTACTTGCTGCTTGATCTTTTTGGCTATCTCCTCAGGTGTACCGAAAAGGCGTGTAGAACCAGTTACGTCCACAAAGGCTTCATCCAGGGACAAAGGTTCAACCAGCGGGCTAAAGCGCTTAAAGATCTCAAAAATCTGCCGGGAAATCTCTTTATACCTCCACATTCTCACCGGCCGGAAAATCCCCTGGGGACACAACCTCATGGCTGTGGCAACCGGCTGAGCTGAATGGACGCCAAAGGTGCGGGCCTCGTAGGAGGCCGACGAGACCACACCTCTCTCCTTGCTACCGCCGACGATGACTGGTTTTCCTTGCAGGTCAGGGTTGTCTAGTACCTCAACAGCGGCATAGAAGGCATCCATATCGAGGTGGATTATAGCTTTGGCCCAGTTCGAAGTCGCCATGGTCTTGGTCAGGTATTCCCAAGCAAAGTAATGACTTGGATTGCTTGTTCCCGTGTTTGTTTGGCCCGTTTTGCCGGTTAGGTCGGTTATGCCAGTCAAACCGGCTTAACTGGCTCAACCTAAAACCCCCTCATCCATTCAGGCTTGAGATCAACCTCGCCTCGCAAAGCCGCATCAATGAGCTCAAGGATTTTCTCCCGGTCTTTGGGCATTCTTGCCTTTATGGGCAGATAATTGGAGGCGTGATTGGCCATAAAAAGTCCACTATTTAAATGAGTATGTTGAAACATTTCTCGCAATTCCAAAAGAAGCTCACTCGTGTCAAGAAGTTCGAACCGACCTGCTCTAAAATCTTCATCCAGGGGAGTACCTGGCAGAAGCATCACAGTGAGGGCCCCAACGTAATTTGGATCCATAGCACTGAGAAGTTCTGCCGTCGCCTTGGCGTGCCTAAGCGAGTCTGAGCGTCCGGCGATTCCCAGCAGTACCGTTACCGAAAGCTTGATTCCAGCTTTCTTGACCCGCCTCCCTTGCTCGATGAGGTTTTCTGCACTCGTCCCCTTGCAAACTTTCTTGAGGGTTTCATCGTCGCCGCTCTCTACCCCCAAGTAAAGAATACCAAGTCCTTTTTCCTGCAGCTGAGCCAACTGGTCGTCACTCTTCATCTTGACGCTCTTGGCATTACCGTACGCCCCCACCCTTCTCACCCAGGGAAGGTGTTCCTGAATCGTGTCCAATATCCACACCAGTTTCCGCTGGGGGATTATCAGTGCATCGCCATCCATGAGGAAGAGGCGATGCTGGTTGTGCATGTATTTGGAGGCAAACAGGATATCGGCCAGAATGGTATCATCATCCTTGATGGTAAAGCGCTTGTCTTTGTACGTTCCACAAAAAGTGCACTTGTTGTGCGAACACCCAAGTGTCACCTGCAGGAGTATACTCATTGCTTCGCTTGGGGGCCGAATGATAGTTCCTTCGTAGTGCATTCCCTCGGATTCATGCATGTCTTACTCTCATCTTTTTTAAATTATCAGCTTCAGCCGTCAGCACTCAGCTTTTAGAAAAACGAAATGAGCAAGCTGTAATTATAAAAGAATACTCTTCTTGCTGACAGCTGATAGCTGACCGCTGCAAGCTTAACTGATATATTAGGTCTTTCGGCCTTTTTTGGAAAGACTTTTCAGAGAAACCCCTACGCGCCCCTCTCTCTATGAACGGCAATGGTACAGGAACTGAGCTACGTCTTGTGAAAAATTCCCTATCTGAGCCAGTAGAATTGACCAAGAAATCTCGAATTCTCGTGCTGATCGCTGCCCTTTTGGCAGTCTTCTTAGGCGCCCTGGATGCTCTCATCATTGGGGCGGCAATGCCTACCATAGTTGCCGACCTGGGAGGGCTTGAACTCTATAGTTGGGCATTTTCAGCCTACATGCTAACCAGAACCATTGCCTTGCCCCTCTTCGGCAAACTTGCCGACCTCTACAGCAGCAAGAAGCTTTTTGTTCTCGCGGTGGGAGCTTTTCTGGTTGGCTCTGTTTTCGCCGGCATGGTCAATAGCATGCCACAACTCGTGTTCCTGCGCGCCCTCCAGGGAATCGGCGCGGGCGGCAATTTTGCTCTCGCCTACATCGTGGTTTCGGAGGTATCTGCTCCGGAAGAGCGCGGTAGAATGATGGGTCTTATCAGCTTTGTCTGGGGAGTTTCAAGTGTTATGGGCCCGTTGCTGGGAGGCCTTATTGTCACCTATTTGACCTGGCCGTGGGTCTTTTACATTAATGTACCCGTTGGCAGCCTGGCAGTTTTTTTTATTGTGCGGTATTTCCAGGAATCACGCCCCAAGAAAACAGACGCAACTGTTGATTACCTTGGCGCCCTCACTCTGACCACCTGTATCCTTTCATTATTATTTGCTTTTCTCCTGCTCGGAGAAGCTCGCTCTTGGTACTCTCCGGAGCTTCTTGGTCTGTTTTTTCTTGCGGTTGTGGCCGGCGTTATCTTCTGGTACGCAGAACGGCGGGCCGCAGAACCAATCCTCCCCTTGCATTTTCTCCAGATCCCCGGGTTTACCCTCCCCAATGGCGCTGCTTTTTTCAGCAGTTTTGCCATATTTTCCCTGCTGGCATTCCTTCCCCTCTTCATTCAAGGCACTCTGGGAAGAACTGCCGCGGAATTGGGTCTTGTCATGGTTCCCCTCAGTTTGGGATGGTCGGCCGGTGCCCTGGTATGTGGCCTAGTGGTGAACAGACTTGGAGAGAAACTGACAGGCGTGGCCGGAGCTATCCTCATGTTCATCAGTATCGCTCTGACCCTGACCTTCAATGCTACCACTGGCCTAATCTACTTTAGTGTAGTGGTTTGCCCAATTGGTATTGGTATGGGCTTTGTTTCGGTGGCAACTTTGATAAAAGTGCAGAACAGCTTGCCTGAGAGTGACTTGGGAGTTGCCACTTCATCTCAGCAATTTGCCAGAACCCTGGGTGGTACCATAGGCATTGGGATTTCCGGGGCCATGGTCTCTCATTACCTTGACAAGGCCATCAATGGCCTTATGAATTCGCCACTCCGTGCCGAGATTCCCCCAGAACTGGCAGCCCAGCTCTCCCACAGTCTTCAGGAGTTCCTGCAGCCGGACATGGTAGGGTCACTTTCCTCCACAGCCCTCAATGCCATCCGGGAATCCATCGGCAAGGGGGTAGAGGCTGTGTTCTGGACGGCGTTGCTGGTATCCTTTATCAGTATTATTATGTGTAAAATGATGCCAGGAAGGAACGTCAAACCGTGATACCAACAGAGAAAGAATGCTATGCTTTGATGGACCAGTACCGGATGTTGGACAACATCAGAGAGCACAGTATTGTGGTTGCAAACATCGTGAGAGCCATCTCTACGGGTCTTGTTCATTCCGGTGTCAAGATTTCCGTGCAGAAAGCGGTGGCAGGTGCTTTGCTACACGACATCGCCAAAACTCAGTGTATCCAGAGCGGTGGTGACCACGCCACTGTTGGCAGAGAGATATGTCTGCAACACCAGTTTGATGAAATCGCGGACATTGTGGGCGAGCACGTCTGGCTAAAAGATTATTCCCTTGATGGAGTGTATTCTGAGAAGGAAGTTGTCTACTATGCTGATAAGAGGGTACTGCACACCTCCGTGGTCACCCTGGCAGAGCGGATGCACGACATCATAGATCGTTATGGTAGAAATGATTCTAGACTCTCCCAACTGGTGCGGACGAATTTTACTATTTGCAAAGGTGTTGAAAAAAAGCTATTTTCGCAACTTGATTTCGGACCTGAAGACGTGGCCAGGATGATTTTATAGCTTGAATAACCTGCCTGACTATCATTCTTCCACCCAACAAATACAGCCGGTGGGGCAGAAATTGATGGCGTCCTGAACCTCCAGCTCAGGGTACTTCTCACATTCAATCACCTCAATGTAACCCATGCTTTCATTGCGGCGAAATACCTCAGGACAGACTTCTACGCAGCCATCACATTCGACACAGTCACCCAAGTCAACCTCAGGAACCTTCGCCACAATTCATCAGCCTTCCTATGCGGTTATCCTTTTATCATCGTCTTTAGCATAGAGGGGCCACAGCTCAGTCTTCTGGCTCCAAGAAGATGGCTGTGATGTCCGTTGTCAGTCGTCGGTCGTCCGTTGCTCCAGTTTTTTACCTACTATAATGAACCCAGCCACAATAACAAATTGCTACGGACCACAGACCACGGACAACTGACCATACCCTTTTACTAGCACAGTTGATTAGAACATGGCATGCGTGGAGAAAATAGTACTGCTTAGATTGCTGGATCCCTTCCTACCCAGTCTCTGGCCTCCAGACTCTGCCCAGTAACTGCAGTGTCAGCCCTGGCAAGCCAGACAAAAACGGATGCTATATCTTCCGGCGTTGGCAGGGTCATTGGGTCCTCTTGGGGATATGCTACAGCTCTCATCTGGGTGCGTGTTCCTCCTGGATTTACTGCGTTTACCCTTATGCCCTCGGCCTCCAACTCATCGGCCCATACCTGGTTGAGACCCTCCACGCCAAACTTGCTTACCGAGTATGCACCCCAGCCTGCCCGACCCTTGTAACCTAGTCCGCTGGAAACGAATATCACCGATGGGTGATCACCTTTTCTCAATGCGGGCAGAAGTGCCTGGGTGACGAGGAATGGGGCGGTTAGGTTAAGGTGAAGAACATCTTTCCAGCTCTCCGCTGGATACTCAGCCAAGGGAATCCCAGGGGGGCCGAGAATGCCTGCACTATGGACAAGCACATCAAGCCTTTCGTGCAGCCGAGGAAACGCAGCAGCTAGTACTCCCGCACCTTCAGCAGTAATTATATCAGCGGTAATATAGCTGTGCTTCTGTGGTTCAGACAATTCGGCCAAAGACTCACCCAGTGACTCTTCGTCTCTGCCATGCAGGACGACGCTTGCCCCGTTTTCGGCAAAGACCCGGGCAACCCCCAGACCGATCCCACGGCTCGAGCCGGTGATCAGACAGATCCTGTCGGATAAAATACCAGTGGACATAATTCTGAGCCTCTTTTTTTACCCAAAACTTACCGTGCATAGAATGGGTAAAAATATACAATTTATAGGTATTATCAGACCGCACCCATGTGATCGCTTCGACCCCTAACTTACTCAAATTTGTCCTTCCAGGCGCTCATTTTTTCGTGCGGCCAGCGTACGCAGGTGGTATTTTAACCGCAGAGATCACCGAGATCATAGGTGACACTGAACGTATCATATCAAATCTCAGGAAAAATGGTCCAATTTGTCTCTCAGAAACGGTCTCAATTTGCGAATGTTAAAAACCTGTTAATTATTCTGTTGATAATAAAATTCGGTTATTTCAACCTTTTTTTCACTTTTCTCTTGTGAATCGCGAAAAAATATTTTACACTCCGTCCTTATTACCAACCAACATGGTCGGATATCTACACAAGTCAACAGATCTAATTCCGGGAAAAGCCTCATGGGATCTCCTCCGCACCCAAATCTCAACCTCAGCGGCCGAACCGATCCTGATCAAACCTTAGAGTCGGAAGACTGCCAGCAACGATACCGCCGGTTATTCGAAAACGCGCCCGTGGTGGCCTATAGCCTGGACAACCAACTGCGCACCCTCTACATCAGCCCTTATTGCCTGAAGGTCTTTGGCTACAGTGACGAGGAAGTCCAAAAAGACAATCTTTTCTGGGACAACCATATCCATCCCGAAGATCGGCAACGAGTTCGCCACAACAGGGAACTCTACTTAGAAGAGGGCAAAGGTCTTACCCTGGAATACCGAATTATCCACCGCGATCAGACGGTGCGTCACATCATTAACCACACCATCCCAATTAGCCACAACAACAGGATTCAATGTATCGACGGCTTCATCTTTGACATCACTGCCAGAAAACATTTGGAAGATCAGTTGATACTCACAGAAAGAATAAAGGTCCTAAACGACATGTCTCTGGGCGTCGCCCACGAGATTCGGAACCCCTTGACCTCCATTGGCGGTTTTGCCCGCTTGCTCGACCGACGAATGACTTCGGACGATCCAGGTCGAGCCCACCTGGAGATTATCTTGAAGGAGGTATCCAGGCTGGAAAAGACTGTCAATCGAGTTCTGGATGGGTTCAAGCGCATAAGATTGCACCCAGCTCCCGCCGATATCAATGCAATCCTTACCAAGGTTCTCAACCAACTAAACCACGAATTCCATCATATGGGAATTCAGGTCATCACGAGACTGAGTAACAAGATACCTGAGTTAGAATTGGATCGACACCTGGTTGAAGAGGGCCTCCGTTCCATCATAAAAACCACCATACGAGGCATGGAAGGCGGTGGTGATCTCACCATCACCTCTGCCCTCAATCATAGGTATGTGATTATCGAAATTGATGGCATACATCTCAATCACGGACCTCTCGATGAATGTCAAATGTTTTTCCCTTTTTACCGTGAGCCCGCCTTTGACGGTGGAATCGGCATCCCTCTTTCTCAGCAAATTATTAGCCAACATGGTGGTAACGTGGTCATTAGGAACGGCAACGACCAGCGCGCCACCCTCGTAATAACACTACCTATACCTCGCTCGAGCCAACGAAAATAGCAATCCCCGCATCCCTGCAGACAAGCACGTAGCGACTTTTAAGCTTGAATTCCTCCCCTCGTAACTTTATAAATGAAGCTAGTCTGAATGTTTCATGAATTGAGGCAAGACGAAAAACCCAGGTTCTTGCCCTAGCCCGGATATTTCATGAATTGCTGGCGCGAGACCACGAAGATGGGCGTGCCACCGGGCAACCGTCCCGCGGCACCGCGGGATTAGTTCTGAGGAGTACCTGGACGGTACG
>JAUWKY010000295.1 GCA_030613915.1 Syntrophobacterales bacterium | reverse complement strand
GTCTTTTTCTATATATTTGCGATACTCATCCAGAGTGGTGGCGCCAACACAGTGCAACTCTCCCCGGGCCAACATGGGCTTCAGCATGTTGCCCGCGTCCATGGAGCCTTCGGCCCGGCCCGCCCCGACGATGTTGTGCAGCTCATCAATAAAAAGCAGAATGGAGCCCTCGCTCTCTTTGATCTCCTGCAACACTGCCTTGAGTCGTTCTTCAAATTCACCGCGAAACTTGGCCCCTGCCACCAAAGCACCCAAATCCAGGGCAAAGATGATCTTATCCTTGAGCCCTTCAGGCACATCGCCTTTGACTATGCGGTGAGCCAACCCTTCTACGATAGCGGTCTTCCCCACCCCAGGCTCACCGATGAGTACCGGGTTGTTTTTTGTCTTTCGCGAAAGTATTCGAACAACCCTCCTGATCTCGCTATCGCGGCCGATCACCGGATCTAGTCGCCCTTTCCGGGCTTCCTGTACCAGATCGCGCCCGTAGCGCTCCAAGGCCTCATAAGTGGACTCCGGCGTGGCACTGGTCACCCGTTGATGGCCGCGCACTTGGGTGAGCGCCTGAAGGAAACGATCCCTGGTGATGTCAAGATTCTTGAAGATGCGTCCGGCCTCCGTGGCCGTCCCCTCATCGATGAGTGCCAGAGCAAGGTGTTCTACTGAAACATACTCGTCTTTTAGTCTTTTGGCCTCCTCTTCCGCCTTTATCAGAATGCGGTTGAGTCGCTGGGTCACATAAATCTTTCCTGCTTCGGTCCCCGGTCCTGAGATGCTGGGTCGTTTCTGCAGTTCTGCTTCCACCTCAGCCCGAAGGTTTTCAACTGGCACATCCATCTTGCTGAACAGACGAGGCACCAGACCCTCGGACTGCTCCAGCAACGCCAGCAGCAGGTGCTCACCGTCCACCTCCTGATGTCCATAGCGCAGCGCAGTACTTTGCGCCTGGTGCAGCGCTTCTTGTGTTTTTTGCGTCATTTTGTTGAAATCCATGATTTATGAAGCCTCCAAAAGATATTTTTTGTGTCGGAGCAACGTCCTCGTTGCGATTCGCCTCCTTGGTTTCTCTGAGGGATGGTAACTCGGCCAATTCAACTTCTTCTCGTGGTTATTTCCACAGCAAATCAGCAAAATACACTATATAGTGTAATATTTGTCTTTGATAAATAAAGTAAGCATTTATGAGATATTTTCAAGTGGGTGTTAACAAAAAATCCGTATTTTGTTTGATATTGTCAAACTTAAGTTTCTTAAGGAGCGAGATATGTAGCCAGGCGTAGGTCGGGTGGTTTCCGCCTCGGCGGAGTTCACCCGACGACTCTGAGACTTTCCATGTTTTGTCGGATCAACCCCGCTACAGCGGGAACGATCCGACCTACGGTCTGTTGGCATTTCTCCTCCAGAACAAATCCACTCACTATAATCCCACTCCTCAGCCAACGGACTTTTATCCTTTCCCTCTGAGTGTTATATTAAATCTAGTGGGTCGATAGACTTTTAAGAATCCAATATCCTAGCTGGAGGTGGGTTCGTTTCACTTAACCCACCCTACGGCTAAACGTAGGTCGGGTGGTTTCCGCCTCGGCGGAGTTCACCCGACGACTATCGCTAGGTGGATTCGCTACAAGCTGCAGGCATGGACCGCCCAAAATGTAGGGTGGATTAAGGCCGCAGGCCGAATCCACCTCTCACGAACCACCGTTGACAAAAGGAAATGGTTGCTTACTTTAATTAGCAATGACATTGATTGATTGGAGAAGGAGGTATCTATATGTACTCGGAAACAGTCATGGATCACTTCAAGAACCCGAGAAACGTGGGTGAAATGAAGGATGCAGATGGGGTGGGAGAAGTGGGCAATCCCATTTGTGGCGACATGATGAGCATTTATATCAAAGTGAAGGAAGATTGCATCGATGATATCAGTTTCCTGACCTTCGGCTGCGGCGCGGCCATTGCGGTCTCCAGCATTCTCACCGAGATGGCCAAGGGAAAAACCATTGATGAGGCCCAGAAGATCACCAACAAATCGGTTGCCGAGGCCCTGGAAGGTCTTCCCAAGAACAAACTGCACTGCTCCAATTTAGGTGCCGATGCCCTCCAAATGGCTATAAGAAATTATTTGGACAAGAAAGCAGGCATAGTCAGAGAAGAGCCCAAGAGAAGCGACAAGCATGAACACGGCCATGGAGACGCATGTTACTGCCCCTATTGTGATATGGAGGCGGAGGGGGAGGCGCCGATTTGTGTAAACTGCGGCCGCGAAATGGACGAGGCTCATTAGGGAGGTAATTCGGTGAGCATTATAAATTTGGACTACCTAGCAGCGAATCCCCTCCTGCCAGAGGTGCAGGAGGCCATGATAGAGGCTATCAAAAAGAATTATGCTAATCCCTCGAGTCAGCACCAGCTAGGCGACGAGGCAGTGGCTGCTTTGCAGTTGGCCAGGGAACAGGTCGCAGGACTGATCAATAGCCCGGTGTTAAAGGAGGTCATCTTTACCTCTGGCGGCACAGAATCGATCAATCATGCCGTCAAAGGGGTGGCATTTGCCAATGCCAACAAGGGTAAACATATCGTTACCTCAAACATTGAGCACAATGCTGTTCTCAGGACCCTCAGGGTCCTCAAAATGATGGACTATAAGGTGACCTCTGTCCCAGTTGACGAGCAGGGACGAGTGAATCCGGATGATGTGGCCGCGGCCATCAGGGATGATACCATCCTGGTGACTATCATGCACAGCAATAACGAGATCGGCACCATCCAACCCATTGAGGAGATAGCGCAGATCACTCGCGACAAGAAGGTTATCTTTCACAGTGATGCGGTGGATTCAGTGGGGGTTGTGCCAATAGATGTCCAAGAACTGGGCGTGGATCTCCTTAGTTTTGCCGCCAATCAGTTCTATGGACCGTCTGGTGTTGGTGGCCTGTACATCCGCCGAGGCACCAGAATCTGGCCGCTCATAGATGGTGGTGTCCAGGAAAACAACAAGCGAGCCGGAACAGAAAATCTCCTCGGCATCATCGGTATGGGTGTCGCCGCTGAGATCGCTGCTAAAGAAATGGACTTCCGGATCAAACACGCAACAAAGCTCAAAGAGAAACTGGTGACTGGTTTGCAAGAGCGGATCGAAGATATCTTTATCAATGGACACCCGGAACTCTCTTTGCCCAACCTGGTTTCTGTATCAGTTCAGTACATTGAGGGTGAAGGTATCGTCCTGATGCTGGATGAAGAGAACATCGCCGTTTCCACCAAGTCTGCCTGTGCCGCCGGGGCTCTACAAGCCTCCCACGTCCTGCTCTCCATTGGTCGCGATTTTGCTGACGCCCAGGGAACCCTGGTCATTACCTCTGGACGAGATACCACAGAGGCTGATATCGAGCGCTTTCTGGAGGTGCTGGAAGAGGTTGTTCAGACCCTGCGAAACATGTCTCCTCTTTACATAAAGGCCATGCAAGAAAGGGCAGAAGGGGTTGCCCTGA
>JAUWKY010000299.1 GCA_030613915.1 Syntrophobacterales bacterium | reverse complement strand
ACGGTCATCGGCTCTCGGCGGGAGATGGAATTCCGCATTGCTTCTTTCCCGCGAAGCCTATACCTTTCCAAAAGTATGACGATCCGCAGCGCTTTATTGTTCCGGATTTCGCACAAGGTTGGCCACAAAATAGTGGCCTGGGATGAAGAGGCTCTGGTCCATCTGCCGCCCGACACCTATTTTTCGGATCGACTCTCTCCAGATTCAATCCGCTACGTATCCCATCTCTTCGCTTGGGGGCAAGACAACGTTGATTTGTGGCGGCAATATCCCGGTCTGCCAAATGGAACGCCAATCCACATCACCGGGAATCCGCGGGTTGACATGCTCCGGCCTGAAATGCGTCCTTTTTTTGCAGAAGAGGTGGAAAAGATTCGGAATAGCTATGGGGATTTCATCCTGGTAAACACCAACTTTAATCACGTAAATGCCTATTTCCCGGAGCTCAATCTCTTCCAGCCTGTGAAGAAACCTGGGGAAACGCCCAAGTTTGGCCGTGGGGCTAGGGGTATGAGCCGAGAATTTGCTGAAGGGCTGCGGGACCACAAACAGGCCACCTTTCAAAACTTCCAGCGACTCATCCCGTTACTTGAACAAACGTTTCCTGACTACACCATTGTTGTCCGTCCACATCCCACCGAGAACCACGAGATCTACAGCAAGATTGCCGCAGGATGTTCCCGGGGGCGGGTGACAAATGCGGGTAATGGGGGGCCATGGCTAGGGGCCACAGAGGCTGTCATCCACAACGGCTGTACCACCGGCTTGGAGGCCTATGTAATGGGAGTCCCGGCCATTTCCTACCGGGCGACAGTCAATGACTACTACGACTTAGGCTTTTATCGTTTACCTAATGTGCTGAGTCACCAGAGCTTTGATTTCGACGAGTTGCGGGGAACGCTAGGAGATATTCTTGCCGGCAAACTCGGCCCTGCGGATGGAGATGAACGCAAAGAGATTATCAAACACCATCTGGCGGCACGAAAGGGTGCCTTGGCCTGTGAGCGGATGGTGGATGTCTGCGAAAAAATCATCGATGGCGCTGCTGCCGACTTGCAAAAGCCGGACCTCAGCCATCGACTGAATCGCTGGTACATGGCAAAGGGGCTCGGTTTCATAAACCGTTTCAAATCATACCTTCCAGGTGCGCTTAACAAACCGGCATTCCAGCGTCATCGTTATCCGGGCATTTCCATTGAAGAATTAGGTGCTCGACTCTCGCGATTTCAGCAGATACTCGGATACGATGAAGAACTTAAGGTGGAGGAGATATCTGAGCAGATTTTTCAAATCAGTGCATAATGTTCAGAAATCAATATGAAAAATTGTTTGTTCGACAAAATTGTACAGTGTGTTATGGAAGTGGAGAGTCCGTTTAGACTTGCCAAATGAGCTGTTTTTCGATAGTCAATTTAAAACCCATCGGCTTAGGAGGAATATCGATGAGAGAACTGGTAATAGATGGAAAGACCATCACAGACGATGGCGATTGTTTCGTCATTGCCGAAATCGGACACAACCACCAGGGGAAACTCGAAACAGCCAAAGAGATGTTTCGGGTTGCCAAGGAATGCGGCGCTGACGCGGTCAAATTGCAGAAGCGAGATAATCGTCAGCTTTATACCCAAGCAGCATATGATAAGCCGTACGACCACGAAAACAGCTTTGGTCTCACCTATGGTGAACACAGAGAAGCACTGGAATTCGGCTGGGATGAATATACGGAATTGATGGACTATGCCAAAGAAATTGGGATCACCATGTTTGCAACTGTATTTGACTTTCCCAGTGCCGATTTTCTGGCGAAGCTCGATGTCCCGGCCTTTAAGATAGCCTCAGGTGATCTTAAAAGTATACCGCTGCTGACCTATATTGCGAAATTCCAAAAACCCATGATTCTCAGTACCGGTGGCGGCCCCATGGAAGATGTTCATAGGGCCTATGATGCCATTATGCCCATCAACCAGCAACTATGCCTTCTGCAGTGCACCGCAGGATATCCGGCAGCTTTTGATGAGCTTAATTTGCGGGTTATCACCAGCTTCAGAGAGAGGTTTCCCGACACTATCATTGGACTGTCTTCCCATGACAATGGGATCGCCATGGCGGTGGTGGGATACATGTTGGGAGCAAGGGTCGTCGAAAAACACTTCACTCTCAATCACACCTGGAAAGGTACCGACCATGCCTTTTCGCTGGAGCCCATAGGGCTGAAGAAAATGGTTCGTGATTTGCGCAGGACCAGAGTGGCCATGGGTGATGGCGTCAAGAGGGTTTACGAGACTGAGGTGAACCCCGTAATCAAAATGGGAAAAAAGCTGGTGGCGGCGCGGGATTTACCCGCAGGCCATGCTCTCAGGCGCGAAGATATTACCCTCAAGTCACCAGGTGACGGTCTCCCGCCCTACGAACTAGACAAGGTAATAGGCCGGGTAACCCGTGGCGCTTTAAACAAAGATGACGACATCACCTTTGAGGTATTAAACGGTTCAGAGGGCTGGGCGGAGGCCGCATCTTGAACGACCTTTTTAGCTTAGAGGGTGAGATTGGTGTCGTTACTGGTGGTTTGGGCAAGTTAGGCTCCATCTGGATAGAGACACTGCTTGATGCCGGGGCCGCTGTTTTCGTCCTCGACCGGCCTGGTCAAAAAATCAGTGAACAATTCAGTGAGATACAAAGACGATTTCAAGACAACCGTCTTAGACTGGCCTACACCGACGTCAGAGACCGGTTAGCCTTAGAGACGGTTTGTAAGGAATGTTTGGAAATCTTCGGGGTACCTTCAATCCTCGTCAACAACGCTGGCATAGATCGGCCACCAGACCAACCTCAAGAAGGATATCTTCTGGAAGATATCCCCATTGAAGAAAACCGGGAGATCCTTGAAGTCAATACTCTGGGGCTGTTCCTGGTGACCCAAGTCTTTGGTAGCGAGATGGTGAAAGCAGGTCGGGGCTCCATTATTAATATCGGATCATTATACGCCAGCGTTTCACCGGACGCTCGTTTCTATGAGCACCTTCAAAGCGACCCACCCTTTCTCAAGCCGCCGGCCTACGGCGCTTCCAAGGCCGCCGTAGTTAACCTCACCAAGTATCTGGCCACCCATTGGGCTCCTCATGGAGTCCGGGTTAATGCGCTGTCGCCGGGAGGGGTGCTTGGCGACCAGGATGAGGAATTCAAACGGAAGTTTTGCACTCGGGTGCCGCTTGGCAGAATGGCGACAGCGAAAGACCTTGGTGGGCCTCTCCTCTTCCTAGCCTCTAGGGCCTCATCCTACGTGACCGGAATCGAGCTTGTGGTGGACGGTGGCTTTACCGCCTGGTAGTAACATTTGAAGAAATGGGGACAAGCATGGATCAAGAAGTAATTCCCAAAACTATTCTTAATTGGATTGACGGTGAAGAG
>JAUWKY010000034.1 GCA_030613915.1 Syntrophobacterales bacterium | reverse complement strand
TATCCGAGTTTATCTACTATCATTTCTTTCTCTGAGATCTCTGAGGGCTCGAGAGACCGCAGGGATTGACTTCAGGCAAGCCCAAGGGATCGAGCGAGAGACCACAGAGTCATGCCTTTTCGAGCTTCTTAACTGCTTCCTTAGCAAAGTAGGTAATAATGATATCTGCGCCGGCCCGCTTGATGGATGTAAGGACCTCCATCATTGCTCGCTCACCGTCCAACCAGCCCTTCTCTGCCGCCGCTTTGATCATCGAATACTCGCCGCTCACGTTGTAAGCCGCCAAAGGCAAATCGAACTCTCTGCTAGCCCGCCGAATCACGTCCAGATAAGCAAGAGCCGGCTTGACCATAATAATATCAGCGCCTTCCTCAATATCCAGGCTGATCTCCCGCATGGCTTCTTTACTGTTTGCGGGGTCCATCTGATAAGAATATCGATCCCCAAATTGGGGAGCAGAATCAGCGGCATCTCTAAACGGCCCGTAAAAGCTGGAGGCATACTTCGCTGCATAGGCCATTATGGAAATGTTGGTGAAACCATTTTCATCTAGGGTCTCTCGTATGGCCCCTACTCGACCGTCCATCATATCCGAGGGGGCTACCATGTCTGCCCCTGCCTCAGCATGGGACAGAGCTGTGCGCGCCAGAAGATCTAAGGTGGCATCGTTATCCACGTCCCCGTCCTTTATTAGCCCACAGTGTCCGTGGCTGGTGTACTCACACATGCAAACGTCAGTGACCACGAGGAGGTCGTTGACCTTTTCCTTCAGCTCCTGGGCGGCCTGTTGGACAATCCCGTCTTGGGCATATGCCCCCGAGCCCACCTCATCCTTCGCCTCCGGAATCCCGAAGAGCAGGATTGCAGGAATACCCAGGTCCTTCACCTCGGCCGCATCCTTCACCAATTCATCAACGGACAGCTGAAAAACCCCAGGCATAGAACCTATAGGATTGCGTACACCACTCCCGGGAACCACAAAGAAAGGGTAGATGAAATCATTGGCTGACAGGCTGGTCTCACGCACCATACGCCGCACTATTTCGCCACGTCGCAACCGTCGCGGCCTGTACTTGGGGAAAAACATATGTGCTCCTCACAAATGTCTAAAATGTACTAAAATGAGCTAAAGTGCCTAAAATTTTAACACAAAATACCCCTCATGGGCACGTATCAGTTGTGAATCGTTATCATAAGAAAAACAAAAGTAAGAAAATAGGAAAGTGGTTATGTGAAGGGTATGAGTACGAAAGCCTTTAATCTCTCAATTCCTGAATCCCTGAATCCGCAATCCGAGATCCCAAATCCTTAGATGGTTTCCGCTATCTCTTCATCGGTGAGGTAGCAAGCCGGATCTGACGCCCACAGATCGCCTGTCACCGCCTCGGGGCGAACACGAAAATTGCCAGCGCATATATCCAACCAGCGACAGGTGGCGCATCGGCCGGTCACGTACTGCTTTTTGTCCTTCAGACGAGCCATGAGTGGATCTGACATATCAGTCCAAATCTCACTGAATGGACGTTCACGCACGTTGCCAAAAGAATGGTGCCGCCAGAACTGGTCCGGGTGTACCTCGCCGTCCCAGCTCACACAACCAATGCCGCGTCCCGAGCTGTTCCCCTCATTCATTTTCAACAGCTCCAGCACCTCTTGTGCTCGCGAGGAGTCCTCTTCAAGCATCCGCAAATACACATACGGCCCGTCAGCATGGTTGTCTACGGTAAGCACCTCTTTCGGCTTGCCGCGCGCATGCAGATCGTGGGTGCGGTCGATAATCAGATCCACCACTCGACGAGTTTCTTCGTGGCTCAGGTCTTCTTTGACCAGATCACTTCCGCGTCCAGCGTAGACCAAATGGTAAAAGCAAGCGCGAGGGATGTCCCGTTCTTCCAGAAGATCAAAAATGGCAGGTATCTCGGCAGCATTCATCCGGTTGATGGTAAAACGTAAGCCCACCTTGATGCCCGCCTCCTGGCAGTGTTCAATCCCGGCCATGGCCCGATCAAAAGACCCTTTAACTCCACGAAACCGGTCATTAACCTCTCGCATGCCATCCAAGCTTATGCCCACATAAGACAATCCTACTTCCTTCAGGGCCTGGGCAGCAGACCTGGTAATCAAAGTGCCGTTTGTGGAAATTACAGCCCGCATGCCCCGTTTGACGGCGTAATCGGCCAGTTCGACGAGATCTTTTCTAACGAGAGGCTCGCCGCCGGAGAAAAGCACCACCGGAGTCCCAAACTCAGCCAGGTCATCCAGAAGCTGCTTACCCTCCTCTGTGCTGAGTTCCTCCTTTGCGGCCTCATCAGTGGCGTGAGCATAGCAGTGCACACACTTGAGATTACAACTGCGAGTGATATTCCAGACCACACCCGGCTTCTTGTCGCTCGAGAACTGGAGTAGATGTGAGGGCAGCTGTTGTGACTGACGCCCGTAGCGAAGCGCGTCGGATGGTTCGACTGTGCCGCAGTAAAGTTTGGATATTCCAATCATTTGCTTTCCTTATGCGTAAGACAGACTCTTGACAAAAAACCTTATTCCCTCCCATCAGGCAAGAAAAACACGACATTTGTCAAGAGTCAAGAGCTGGCCCTGATTATTACTTGTCCCGTGGGCCTTGGAGGGCGAATGGAGTGGTGCCGTAGGATCTCCGGATGAGCTCATTGATAAAAGCTTCGGGATCCTCGATCGCTTCCCTGGTGATGACGAACTCTTGCTGGCCGGTCTTCTCCATGATCAGTTTCAAGGCGTAATCGTAGTCTGCGGATGCCTGGTGACAGATTTTGGCAGCACTCTTCCTTTGGGTCAAAGCCCTCTGCAGAACTTCATCCACCGCATCCTCAGCAAAACGGACCTGGACTTGCTTCTTGTCTGCAAAACTGGACTCATAGTCTCTTATCTCACCAATCATGGACACTACTTCCCCGAAGAGACCTTCCAACTCCACCCCCGAAAGCAAATGGGAGGTAACAATCAGATCAATCCTTTCTTCTGTAAAGGCCTGGCCGTAGTTCTCTCGGTAGTAATCTTCCTTGTCCAATATTGCCTGGGTGGCCTCAGCCTTATCAATATTAAACACTTTTTCATAACGCTCCACGAGGTCCGATGCGTCAGGGTTCGCAAGAATAATCTCCAGGGTCCCTTTGGGGTCTTTCACCACCTCTGGAGTTACCACCAAGATACGAATGTCCGTTGAGGGCAGCTTTTTTTCAAAGTGGAGAACTGCCTTCTCCAGAACGCTCACCAACCCTCGAGCCCCGGTTCGCTCCTCTTGGGCTTGCTCGGCCAGCAAGCGGAGGGTCTCATCTTCAAAGCGTATGTCAATACCATAGGCACGAAAATCCGCCTTCTTTGCATTTATCACCGGATTTCTAGGATTCTTAAGAATCGCATACATGTCGTCCATCGAAAGTTCCTCGAATACTGATACCACCGGCAGCCTGCCCACAAATTCGCTTTCAAAACCATACTGGATGAGGTCCTCGGCTTTGACCATCTTGAGGAACTGCTCTTCTTCCGCCTTACTGGAGAGATCGGCGCCAAATCCTATTCCCTTCTTTTTCACCCGTTTTCCGACTATCTCCGCCAGAGCAGTGAATGCCCCACTCATAATAAAAAGAATGTTGCGCGTGTTAATCACCTGTTTTTCCCGCTTTCCTGTCTTGCGGTACTGCTCAATGGCCTGGATTTGAGAGATGGGATCGTGGGGGACCTTCATATCAACGTCGGTCTCTTCCATGGGTTTCAGGAGGGCCCGTTGCACTCCTGTTCTGGAGACGTCAGGACCGATAAGATGCTGACTGGAGGCAATCTTGTCAATTTCATCAATATAGATAATGCCATATTGTGCCAACTCTATATCATCATCCGCTTCGTTCACCAGATCGCGGACCAGGTCTTCCACGTCACCACCAACATAACCAGTCTCGCTGAATTTGGTGGCATCACCTTTGACGAAGGGTACCCCGAGCTTATTGGCAATGAGTTTCACCATGTAGGTCTTTCCCACTCCTGTGGGGCCAATCATGATTATGTTGTTTTTTATCCGGCCCACCACGGTGGGATCCTGGGATTTTTCGCTCTGAAGCTCGTGCCTTATCCGGTTAAAGTGGGTACAAACCTTGGTGGCAAGTATTGCCTTTGCTTCATCCTGCTTGATAACATACTCGTTCAGGTAGGCTTCCAGTTCTTCGGGTTTCATCTCGAACTGGATATTGGTTACCGCCTCATTGCCTGAAGTGGTTTCCTCCTCAGCCTCTTGTTTAGCCCCCTTTGGGAGCGTCATTGGAGAGACTATCTTGACCCGGCCTCCATACTTCTTGGAGAGATAATCGCTCAGTTCCTTTTCCAGCTCTTTCTGATCGGGTACCTTCCGCTCGTCGTCAGCCATGGGACACCTTTTTTCTCTCTTCTCTGAAATCAAGTAAGCCGGGAGGCCATACGGGAATCGCGACTACAGTTTTTACCTTACCAGCCATATTTTCACTATAATCATTTTACCTGGCCATTTCAACCAATTTAGCCCCTGATCCGTAGCAGATCTGTTTTAATAACACACTGTTATCTATTCAAAAACCGTGCCGAATCGGACCTAGCCCGGATGTTTCATGGGCTGCCGTCGCCAGCCCAACTCTTTTCTCTTGACAAAAAGCCTTGTCTTGCTGATGGTAAGTAACCACTTTGGTCAATCTGTCAAGAGCAAAGAGCGCACTCCGAGAGACAAAAAATCCTCTTGACACCATCTAAGATGAATGTTACGAGAAATGGTTCCTTAGTCTAACAGGTCGGGCCGTTAACTCAGTCGGTAGAGTATCTGCCTTTTAAGCAGAGAGTCGCTGGTTCGAGTCCAGCACGGCCCACCAGTTCGCTAGCTGGCAGGAGGCAGCGGTCAGCTGGCAGATATGTCAACTAGGCGTACTGCCTAGTGCCTAGTCTTAGGTGGACACCGTCGCTGGAGTGAGCTTGTCCTGAGCGTAGCGAAGGAAGTCCAGCACGGCCCACCATACATCGCATAGAGCAAAGAGCATAGCGTATGGCGTAAACATCCTATTGATGACTCATACGCTCTGCGCTTGGCGCTATGCGCTTTGCGAATTCCGTCCCCATCGTCTAGCCCGGTCCAGGACACCGGCCTTTCACGCCGGCGACAGGGGTTCAAATCCCCTTGGGGACGCCAATAAATTAAAGGGGTTAGCGAGAAATCGCCAACCCCTTTAATTTTTGGCCCTGTGGTCGGACCAAGCTATCTGTTAGAATCAGCCTCCTCCCCTGCTTACATCACCTGATACACCCAGACCTGACGGGACGCATCCGACTCCTGCTTGGAAAATGCTCGGTGAGAATCACTTTCAACCAACTTCCATCTCCCGGCAGATTCCAGTTCTGCCTGCCTTTCTTTGAATCCCAGGGCTGCATGCGCATCAGACCGTTGCGAGAATATGATGTGTCCCTTGGGCTTGGTGATACGAACCAGTTCGTCAAGGGAGCTGGCCGGCGCATGACCAAAGGAAAAAACCCCCACACAGACCACCGCTTCAAACGAATCATCGGGAAACGCCAGGGACTCACCCAGAACCATCTGATAGAGTTCCCCGTATACCTTCTTGTCGCGGGCTTTCTCAAGCATCCCTTCTGATAGGTCAATGGCCACCAGATTCCGGTACCCCCCATGGTACAAACACTGTCCCACCAGGCCAGTTCCAGCCCCCGCCTCGAGAATCCTGGCTTCTTTGGGCACATACTTCGTTACGCAACCCGTAACTATCTGGGGGGCCAGCCAGCCGTAGTCTTCCTCCAGTTCACTGTCGTAATCCTTGGCCCACCGGTTGTAACGCTCGCACAGTTCCCTGTTGTCTTTCGAGGAGTAGATCCACTTGAGTCTATCCTTCTCGTCCATCACCACTCCTTTACATTTGGCAGGTAAACGATTAGTCGGAAGTTTCCCTCAGCATGTGGATTCGTTTTTTCAAGACCAGTTTTACTTTTTGGCCGTCCTCAAAGATTCCTTTGTGTTGGGGATCGGCTTCATCTACATATACGGTTTGATCCCCAACGGCAATGGTAAGCCGCATGATCGAGCCGATGTACATGCCAAACTCCACCCTCCCTTCAAGGACATTCTCCCTATCAGACAATTCTTTTTCCGCGCTTACAATATCTATTGATTCCGGCCTTACCACCGCCTTTAGTCTGTCCCCAACAGAGACCGGAAAAGGAGGAACTTCCACCTTAAGATTTGTTTGAGAGATTTTGAAGGTCATCTCGTCCCCGGAAAGATCAATGACTTCTCCAGGGAAAAAGTTGATATGACCAATGAAATTAGCCACAAATTCGTCTATGGGATGCTCGTAGATCTCAGTGGGAGAACCAATCTGTTTAACTACGCCGTGGTCCATTACCACCAGCAGGTCGGAGATGGACATGGCCTCCTCCTGGTCATGGGTCACAAATATGACTGACAACCCAAGCCTCCGCTGGAGCTTCCGAACCTCCTCCCGCATGGAAACGCGAAGGTTGGCATCCAGGTTGGACAGAGGCTCATCCAGAAGGAGGATTTTGGGGTGGAGGCTTAGGGCTCTGGCAAGGGCCACCCGCTGTTGCTGGCCGCCGGATAGTTCGTGGGGCTTTCTATCCCCCAGGCCGTCCATCTGAACCAGGGCAAGAAGCCGTTCAACCTCTGCGTCGATCTCCGGTTTCGACTTTTTCCTTACCCGCAAGCCAAATCCGATATTATGGGCAACCGTCATGTGAGGGAAAAGAGCATAAGCCTGGAAGACCATGGCGGTGTCACGTCCGTTTGGAGGCATGTTGGTAATATCCTCACCGTCAAGGATGATCTGCCCTTCGTCCAATTCGGCAAAACCGCTGACAGTTCTAAGCAGGGTTGTCTTGCCACAGCCGCTCGGCCCAACGAAGGTTACCAGCTTTCCTCGCTCCAGAGAAAATGAAATATTATTTACGGCTACGAGGTTGCCGAATCTCTTGGTAACGTTTCTTAATTCAAGAACTGGAGAATCATTTCCATTTGCCATATCAGCTATCCTGTCAGAAAATTGTAGTTTTGGTGTAGTGGGCGAGAAGCTTTAGACCACCCAGACAGATCATGACCACGGCGATGAGCATAACCGAAATGGCGCACGCCATTCCGAGAAACCCTTCCTCGGCAACTGCAAGAATGTAAAGGGAGGCAAGATTGTTGCCCGGCGTAATCAGAAAGATCACTGCACTCACGGCGATCATGCCTACCATGAAGGTATAAACAAAGCCGGCGGCGAGAGCCGAGCTGATTAGAGGGAGCACGACCCTGGTAAAGGTCCGAAAAGAGCTAGCCCCCATATCAATGGCAGCCTCTTCGATGGCAATATCTATCTGGTGAAGCTTGGCCACTCCCGCCTCCAGACTTACAGACAGATTCCTGGCGGCCTCATTGATGATCAGTATTATGAATGTTCCGGTTAGCTTCAAGGGAGGAGAATTGAAGAAGAGGATATAGCCAATCCCCATGACAGTTCCAGGCACGGCAAAACCGAGAAGGGCCATGAATTCCACCACTCTTTTCAAAGGGATACGCTTGCGGACAAGAATGTACGATAGGGTAACACCAAAAATGGGAGCAATGAGGGCGGCGCCAAAGGCAAACTTCAGGCTGGTGAGCAAAGATCTCAACCCGTTGGTGCTCTGAAAATGCTCCAGGGTAAAGCTGTTGTCGATCATCAAAATCTTGGTAAAAGCTCCGATCAAAATCATCCCGAAGCAGGTGATAATCATGAGTGCTACGGGAATGGCTACCGCCATCATGGGGTAAAATATCTTCGGACTAATCCTCCTCTCTTCAACTTGCTGCGGTTTCCCACCGATAGTTGTGTATTCCCTCCCCTTGAGGATGTATTGGTGAATAACGAACATGATCAGGCTTGGCAGGACCAGGAAAACGCAGAAAACTGCAGCCATCTCCAGGTTGTTCTCACTTATCCATAGAAAGTAGGCATCCGTGGCCAGAAAGGATACCCCGCCGCCGATGAGCATGGGGTTTCCAAAGTCGGCGATGGACATTATGAAAACGAGAAGGGCTGCCTTCAGGATTCCCGGAGCTGACAGGGGAATGGTGACCTTGAAAAGAATATCCACCCCGCTCGCTCCCATATCGCTTGCAGCTTCATCCAAATGGGAACCGATGGATCTCAAGACATTTTCAATCAGCAAATAGCCCAGAGGGAGGAAGGTAATCATCTGGGCGGTGATGACACCCGGCCAGCCGTACAAGTTAAACGGCAGATGTAAGAGCCTGGTGAGAATTCCCATCCGCCCACCGATCAAAATAAGGGACAAGGCAAATATGAATGGTGGGGCTATGAGAGGAAGAAGTCCGAGTACTCGCAAAGGTGCCTTGATGAAACCAGGACCGTGCAGGCCAAGGTAAGCAAAGCAAAACGCAACAAAAACGACGATGGTCGTTGTGACTATTGCCAGGACAATACTATTCTTCAGGGCCCTGTAATAATAGCTCTTTGAAAAAAACCTACCATAAGTGGCAAGACTCTTGATTGTCTCCTGCCCCAATTCGTACTTTATGTTTTCTACAGATAAAGCGAAGGTTCCTTGGAGCTTCTGCACTGCCCTCTTGATGTCGTTCAAACCCCTGAGATCGTCCCAGTCTCTGCGAAACCTAACAACCACGACAGAACTCTCCTCATCGGTAAGCTCTCGGGTTTCTTCAACTCCTTCGATAGATCTAATTGCGCCGAGAATCGGTCCGGTTACCAGTTCTTTGAAATCCGCCCTGTTTGAGACCTTACTCTGACAGCGAACAGTAACGGTCGGATAGGTGACGGTGAAGCTCTTTAGCAATACGGAACCAACGGGGAAGACAATGAAAAGAAGGATGAGGATTACCGCCACAGAGGTCAGAGCTGCAAGCCCGGGTCTGCGCAGAAAATGCCGGGTATCGCTGGCTAGCTCATGTAAAAAGCTGTTTTGGAGAGACAAGCTCATACTGGCGTCCAGATCCGCCACTCACCCCTAGCCCTCTCCCTTCTGGGGGGAGAGTGATATTCCTGTTTTGCGGCCTCTTAACCTGGAATGGAGAGAGGGATAGGGCGACAAGGGGAGGTAAATGACTAATTGAAAAACGGGGAAATAAGAGGCCCCTGTTTTCTCCGGGGCCCCGTTTCGTCACGCATTCATTTCCTGGTAACTACTTCTGAAACCGGTTTTTCCACTCGCTCATTATTCTTTTCTGGTTTTCTCCGGCCCAGAGTGCGTCATATTTGATAAGGTCTGGATCCAGTTGCACCCGGCCAAGTATGCCCGGCCTGGTCACCTTGGATCTGAATTTTCCAATGAAAGTCATGCCTTCCTTGGAACCAAGCCAGTCAATGAGCTTTTGTGCACCCTCGAGATTCTTGCATCCCTTCAGGATAGCCACTGATTCCAGATCAAAAGCAGTCCCTTCTGAAGGAATGATACCTTCAATGGGGAATCCTTTTTCCACTCTACCGTAGATGGCCTGGTCCCAACTAATTCCAACAGCGTATTCACCCTGAGCGACCAGTTGCGATGGGGCCGAGCCCGATTTTGTGTATTGAGCCACGTTCTTGTTCAACTTTTCGAGAACTTCCCAGCCCTTCTTCTCTCCAAAAATCTGCATGATTGCGGAAACTGAGAGGAAGGCCGTTCCGCTTGTCCCGGGGTTGGGCATGACGATCTCACCCTGGTATACGGGATTGGTCAGGTCCAGCCAGGATTTGGGCAGTGGCAAGTTTTTCTTTTTCAACAGGTCTTTATTTGCGACCACTGCGGCAAACCAATAATTGTAACCATGCCAGTAACCTGCAGGGTCCTTGAACTCAGCAGGGATATCAGCCCAAACTGGAGATTTATAAGGTAGAAAATACCCGCGTTGGGTGCCGACCATGGCGTGAGCATTCAAGAATCCCCAGATCATGTCTGCATTGAAGTTTGGCGCCTCAGCCTGAACCCGGCTCCAGAGTTCGTTTGACGACATCCGCGGGCTCCACTGGATTTTCATGCCAATGGCCTTTTCTGCTTCTGGAGCCCATTTCTCCATCTCATTTATGTCGGCATTTGTATAGACTTTTAGCACTTTATCGGCCTGAGCCGGAGTACTAATCATAAAAATCGAAATGGTAAAAGCCACAAGAACAAACCAGAATAATCTCTTTCCCCTTTGCATTTTTCCATCCCTCCTCAATTGAAGTAAATCCTATTCTTATCTTCTTTCCCCACACAAGATCCACTGGCGCGACTTTTGTAGCCAATCCAGCTCTTTGCTGCAGAAGTGGTCGGTTCGTCTCGGCCGCAGGCGCGCAGTTAGGGTATGATGAGGGCGGCCTAGTGTACTCAACCCAAGAACAGGCTCGAGTACTTGGAGATGTGGTAGGTTACAAATTTTATAATTCCCAATATGTGTACTTTAGTGCAAGAGGCAGTTTGCCGTCAAGCGAAGATATGACATGGTATTCTCAGCGGTGCCCCCGTAGTAACTGTTTACCCTAGCTAATTCCAACTAAAATCAATCCCAAGAACACGATGGCCAAGCCGATGAGCTTAGGAAGGTAATGCGGCTCTTTGAGAAGAACCATGCCCAGGACAGCACCAAGAGGGATACTGAGCTGACGGAACGCTGCCACATAGCTGACGTTGGTCACATAGTTCATAGAGGCGAGAACGAGCCCATAGGTGAGATATATTCCAATCCCCGTCATGGCAGCTGAGCCTTTAACAGAGTGCAAGACCTCGACCAGATTTTTCCGTTCCCGGGA
>JAUWKY010000318.1 GCA_030613915.1 Syntrophobacterales bacterium | reverse complement strand
CGGTCTGCGGTCCTTGCCGGGCGGTGGGGCTTCGGGCGGAAGTAGATGGCAGCCCGAGCTGCGGATATTGCCAGCCTCTGCCATATTGTCTGGGTAGGCTGGTCTATTGAAACTGGCATAGGCTGGCTATATACGCCGCTTCGGGAAAATCCCAGCCCTCAAGCTCCATGTCAGGACGTGAAAATGAGTAAGGCGGCTGTTAATGGATCAAGGGGGAGGCTGCGAAACAACGAGCACCTGAGCCTCCTTTCTTTACTCATCTCAGCTTGGCGAGAGCCAGCATGAAGATTTGGTGCATTTGCAAAAGCGACACTGCCATAAAATGGCGCGAATTGCTCGTTGTGGAGTAGCCTTCCCCTTGGCCTAAGTGACTCATAATATTCTTGGGGAAAGTCCTGTTCCCGGTAATCATTGACTTTCCCCGACAAGGTTGCTACCGTGCATAAGTCGCTAGGGGTGGTTGACTGAGAGCCTGGCATAGGACCAGGTAACCCTTTGCACCTGATCTGGGTAATACCAGCGTAGGGAAGCGGCAAGACCTCAGAGCATCTCGACCGCAGTCAGAACTCACTTTCATCCCAAGACGCTCAAAATGCCGTTTTCCCACGCAGGGAAAGCGGTTTTTTTATATGAAAAAGCACGGCGGCGATTCCCTCATTCAGGTTGAAGACCTTTCGAAAGCCTTCTCCCGAGGCAGTGATACACTGCAGGTCCTCCAGCAGATCAGCCTTAGCGCTGAACCCGGAGAACTCATTGCCATCATCGGACCCAGCGGCTGTGGAAAGAGCACTTTTTTCAACATCTTGGCTGGGCTGATCTCGCCTGACGGTGGCAGCATATCTCTCAATAGCAAAAAGGTCCCTCATCTTCGAGGCAGAATGGCGTACATGCAGCAGAAAGACCTTTTGCTTCCTTGGAGAAACACATTGGATAACGCCATCCTGGGCATGGAGATTCAGGGGGAACACAAACAGATGGCACGTGAGCAGGCCCGCGATCTGCTAAAAACCTTCGGTCTGGAGGGTTTCGGAGATCGTTATCCTCAAGAGCTTTCTGGCGGCATGAGACAACGTGTCGCCTTGATGAGAACTATTCTCTGCAAGAAGGACATCTTGTTGCTGGATGAGCCGTTTGGTGCGCTGGACGCCATTACCAGAAGTATCATGCAAAAATGGTTGCTGAAGGTGTGGGGTCAATTCGGGCCTTCCATTTTACTCGTTACTCATGATGTTGATGAAGCACTTATTTTAGCTGATCGGATATATGTCATGACTTCTCGGCCAGCATCAATCAAGGGATCACTCCAGATGGAGCTCGAACGGCCGAGGAAAATTACCGAGCCGGACATGGTCAGCGGTAAGGAATACCTCCTTGAACTCCTCGAAGACGAACTAACGGTCCCAGAGCCATGAAAACTCGATTGGCACATATTGCATTACCTGTGGCCCTTTTAGTGATTTTGGGATTGTCTTGGGAAGCTTCGGTGTATTTCTTCGAGATACCATCGTACATATTGCCCGGGCCCTGGGCAATATTGAAGGTCATGTGGCAGCGCATGGATCTTCTTGCCGCTCATGGTGTTGTTACCCTGATCGAAATAGGTTTGGGTTTTTGGCTGGCCCTGGTGGTGGGGCTCACCTTGGCTGTTCTCATCCACTCTTCGCGGATAATTGAGCGATCCTTCCTCCCTTTGATTATCTCGTCGCAGACAATTCCCGTGTTTGCCATTGCGCCGCTGTTGATACTGTGGTTTGGCTACGGGATCGGATCAAAGGTAGTAATGACGGCAATTATCGTCTTTTTCCCCATTGTGGTTAACACGGTAGAAGGACTCAAGGCAGCAGATCCTGACACCTTAGCTCTGCTGAAAATACTCGAAGCCTCTCCTGGACAGGTGTTTTTTAAAGTTCGTGTTCCGCAATCACTTCCTTTCGTTTTTTCGGGAATCAAGATTGGAGTGGCCGTAAGCGTTATTGGAGCGGTTATAGGGGAGTGGGTCGGGGCTCGGGAAGGTTTAGGATATCTAATGATCCACGCAAACGCCCAGCTTCAGGTGGACCTCGTGTTTGCTTCAATCTTCTACCTGTCCATTTTGGGCATGGGCTTATATGGACTTGTGGTGGTGGTGGAGCGTTTGCTCGTTCCCTGGCGACATGGTGGAGGAAGCGATTGAAGATTTTAGATTGGAGATTTTAGATTTCGGATTACATATTAATCACAAATTTGGATCGAGGGGATTAGCCATGACATACAGAACAAAAATATTGTCGGTATTGATTCTTGGTCTGTCCTTGTTTTTTGGACTGTCCTCAAAGGCTGCGGCTTTGGATAAGGTTACCTGCATGCTGGACTGGTTTCCGAACCCAGACCATGCGCCGGTGTATGTGGCCAAAGCGAAAGGTTTTTTTGAAGAACAAGGTTTGGACGTGGATATTATGGTGCCAGCCGACCCCAACGACCCGTTGAAACTGGTAGCCGCCGGAAAGATCAACTTTGCCATTAGCTATCAACCGAGCGTAATAACGGCACGTTCAAAAGGATTGCAGGTTGTTTCCATCGGTGCCCTCGTACAACATCCTTTGAGCAGCATCCTCTATTTGAAATCATCTGGCTTTCAGACTCCAGCCGACCTCAAAGGCAAACGCATCGGTTACTCGGTTGAGCCACTTTACCGGGTGCTCTTTGAAGCCGTGGCTGAAGGTGCTGGTCTCCAAACATCTGATTATGATATTTACCGGGTAGGATTCAATCTGGCGCCGGCCCTTCTAAGCGGCAATGTGGACGCTGTCGTAGGTGCTTTTAGAAATTACGAGGCCATACAAATTGAGCTGGAAGGAAAGGAGGTGGGTATTTTCCCCCTGGAAGAGCACGGGGTTCCTGATTTCTATGAGTTGGTCATCATAACTCACTCCAAAGAGATAGAGACTCATCCCGAAAGAGTAAAGGCCTTTATGAGGGGGTTGACCAGAGGAATCCACCAGACCGTCAGTGATCCAAAAGCGAGCTTGGAGACTTTCTTGAAGCTCCACCCGAATCTTAGAGACGAACTCAATCGCAGGGCCTTCCAGGCCACGCTTCCTTTTTTCATGGGGAGCCCGAAACAGGAACCATCCCGCTGGGTAGAGATGCAGAATTTTATGCT
>JAUWKY010000332.1 GCA_030613915.1 Syntrophobacterales bacterium | reverse complement strand
TTAACAGCTCAGATTTCGCCATTTGTTCTCTGGTTCTCACGAACTTTTCAGCAAATTTTCAATCCGCAATCCGCATTCCGCAATCATCGACCCGGTGGCACAGCCATCTCCACGGTCTCGGGACACCAATTCATGAAATATCCGGACTAGGAGTGTACGAGTGGGAAGTGGGAATGGAGCAAAGAGATTTTAGATATGTAGTTCCACCACATCACCGTCCTGTAAGGCGTAGTCGCGCTGGACCATCTGACCATCAAAGACACCTTGACCCCAAACCTTGGCCAGTTTTAGTTTTTCTGCGAAATCTTTATGAACCTTGGCGGCAAAATCTTCCACAGTGCTTCCCTTTTTCAAAACAAAGGGAGAGGTAAGGTCAGCTTCTTTTCCAGGGGCTTTGGAATAAACACGAATGATTTTCAACCTCTCGACCAACGTCATCTTCAAGAGCTCCAGGTTGCGACCGCTCGTAACAGACGCAGAGCACAGTGGCCAGTCAGCATTAATCAGTTCACGGAAAATCTCAAGATTCTCGTCAGTATTCTCGTCATCGTTTTTGTTGGCTAGCACCAAGAAAGGAATGAACTTCAAGAGTCCCTGTTCAGCGTATCTATCCTGTAAATGGCGTGGTATTATGCGGTGCTCTTCCAGTAAGCTAATCGTCTCTTCCAGTTGTTGCACCGGATCGGTCTGTAGATCCACAACCAGCAGGATGAAATCAGAGCGGCGGATTAGATCCAGCAATCCCGGCTCCACATAGTCCCGGTTGAGCGGTGGAGTATCCACCAGTTGAATCTGCATGTTTTCCACCGGCATCATGCCGGGGGTTGGCTTCCAGGTGGTGAGGGGAAAATCAGCCACCTCTGGGTTGGCGTTTGTCAGGGCCGCCACCAGGGCAGATTTGCCCACATTGGCAGGACCAACCACCGCCACCTGCCCTGCCCCTTCCTTGTCGATCTGGAAGGCAGAATCTCGTTTGCCAAGGCTCTTCTTGCTCTGGATTGCAGTCTTCAGCTTGGAGATACGCTTGCGAAGGCCTGCCCGCAGTTTGTCCGTGCCCTTATGCTTGGGCATAACTGTTAGCATGTCTTCAAGGTGGGCGATCTTCTCCGGAACCGTCTTGGCGGCGCGGTAGCGTTTTTCAGCTGCATAGTAATCGGGAGGGAGGTTTGCAGACATTTCTAACCGAGTGGCACTCTAAAGCTGTCAGGACAGTAAACCCTAACGTTATGAATTGTTATCAGATTACGTTAGAAAACTTTACAGGGAAAGTCAACCAATGCTTGACTCCGGCAATCTACCCTTGCGGCTCCAAGGGAAGAAATCATCCAAAATCTTTCCACCAGGCTGGGGAAAAGATCGTTGCATCTTTTGGCCAAACTGTGGCATTTTGTCAGGTAATATGTAATATGATAGTGTTTGATAAATTCTCTATTGAGGGTAACCATGCCAATTTATGAGTATCTCTGCTGCTGCTGTAATCAGTGTTTCGAGACCCTGGTTTTTCGTTCAGACGAGCCACCTCCTCAGTGCCCGCACTGTGGCGCCGAGAGTGTAGAACGTTTGCTTTCCTCTTTTGCCTGCACCACTTCTTCCGGAAGGTCGGGCAGTGAGACTTCAGCATCTGGATGCGGTAGCACCGGCTTCTCTTGAGCCTCCTAATTCGGTCGGCGGTGCCGCCCTCTACTTACGTAACACCCTCCCTAGCCCGGATGTTTCATGAATTGTCGTCGCGAGACCGTGGAGAAGGATGTGCCACCGGGCAACCGCAGGGGGTTGGATTTGAGGCGTACTTGAACAGTACGTCGCAAGGTCCGATACCCGAGGACGCCCGGAAGGACGGTCATATCCGTGGTCGCAGCAGGCGATTCGTGAAATATCCGGGCTAGATCCGTCAAAGCAACTACAAGGATTTAGATACCCGTGTGGTTCATAGCTGATCTCCATATTCACTCCCACTACTCGGTGGCCACCAGCAAAGCCATGGAACCCGAGAACTTGCATCGGTGGGCGCAGCTCAAAGGGATCACGGTAGTTGGAACAGGCGATTGCACCCATCCTGGCTGGTTGGAGGAACTCCAAGAAAAGCTCCAGCCCGCGGAGTCTGGTCTGTACCAACTCAAAGCAGATCTGGCGACATCTGTGGACGCAACAGTTCCCAATCGCTGTCGGGCGCCAGTGCGTTTTCTACTCAGCGCTGAGGTCAGCAGTATTTACAAGAAGGACGGCCGCACCCGGAAAGTTCACAATCTCATCTTTCTGCCCGACATGGATGCTGCCCGCAGGTTACAAGCCGCCCTTGCCCGTATCGGCAACATTCAATCAGACGGCCGCCCCATTCTGGGACTGGATGCCAAGGAGTTGCTCAAGATCGCTAAAGAGACCACCGCTGAAGCTGTACTTGTTCCGGCCCATGCCTGGACCCCTCACTTTTCAGTGCTCGGGGCCAAATCGGGCTTTGACAGCCTGGAGGAATGTTTTGAGGAATTGACCCCACTGGTTCCCGCCATTGAGACCGGTCTTTCCTCTGATCCGCCCATGAACTGGAGACTTTCCTCCCTGGATGGTTTACAGCTCATATCCAACTCTGACGCTCATTCCCCTGTCAAACTCATGCGGGAGGCAAATCTGTTTGATACCGATCTATCTTATGCGGCCATCATGAGAGCTATCTCTGAACCGGATAGCCCTGAGTTCCTGGGCACCTTGGAGTTCTATCCCGAAGAAGGCAAATACCACTACGACGGGCACCGTCCCTGCGGCGTCCGGTTTTCCCCTGAAGACACCAGAAGGAATGATGGACGCTGTCCCAAGTGCAACCGCAAGGTGACCGTGGGGGTTCTGCACCGGGTGGAGAAACTGGCCGACCACCCTGCCGGAAGGCGCGCACCTGGAGCCCGCCCATACAAGTCCATAATTCCCTTGATAGAAATTATTGCCGAAGTGGAGCAGGTCG
>JAUWKY010000258.1 GCA_030613915.1 Syntrophobacterales bacterium | reverse complement strand
GGTAGGGAATGATTATTGGACAGGTGTGATAAGTTGGATACGCGATCGGTTGTTAGAGACAGGAAAAATATCGCCGGAGGATCTGGACCTGATCCAGTTAGTGGATGACCCTGATGAGGGGGTGGCCACGGTGAAGAGAATGGTCATTGTTTAAAGTTATTTAGTCAAAGAAAAACTTGTCACTGGGCCGGTCTAGGATCCCGCCTTGCGGGGGTCAGATTTCAGTGTTCCCCGCTGCCGCTTCGCTTCAGACGGGATCTTCGACAGGTTTCAGTGTTCAGGTTTCAGTTTTTTTGTTTTTCTTCCCTGACACCTGACACCCGACCCCTGAAACCCTGAGATTTGGTGCTTGGAATTTGATATTTTGCAATGCTCCACCACTCCAGCTGACTCACGCACGAAAGGGAAAGACCATTAGAATCCCCCTGCGGGGTTGGCTCAAAGCCCCTCCGGCCCGGATTCTTTACTTTTTCTAATCACCTGCCTCAATTTGGGAAAATTTCAGCTGACCTTCACCGGGTGTGATGTCTTGGCGCCCCTCAACTTGAATGTTTGCAGCGTATTGGCTCTCCAGTTTTAGAAGTTCGGCTCGTTTCTTGTTCAAGAGATAGTCAGCTACCTCCTTGGCAAAGTAGCCGTGCACCTGATTGGCTTTGCCGCGGCTGAGTTCCAACCAAATTTTTCGCAGATAGGTCAGGGCGGTGGCTTCAGTGGATCGAACCACACCGGTTCCGCTGCAGCGGAGGCAAGACCCATACGAACTGGACTGCACAGAAGGACGCAGCCTCTGACGCGAGACCTCCATCAGGCCGAACTTGCTAATGCGCCCCATCTCTGTTTTGGCCCTGTCTTTCTTGAACTCCTCCCGTAGAGCTATTTCCACCTGGCGAATATGCTTGCGGTCCTTCATGTCAATGAAATCAATGACCACCAACCCGCCTAGATCGCGGAGGCGCAGTTGTCGCGGAACTTCGACCGCCGCCTCCATGTTGGTTTTGAAGGCGGTTTCCCAAAGTTTCTTCTCGCGGCTGGACCTGCCCGAGTTCACATCCACGGCCACCAGAGCCTCAGTAGTATCGATTACCAGGAACCCTCCTGATTTCAAGTGAACCCTGTTGCTATAGATGGTCTCAATCTGGTTCTCAAGTTCATATTCGGCGAAAATGGGTCGCTTTTCCTTGTAGAGTTTGACCAACCAGCGATGGCGAGGTGAGACCACAGCCATGAAATCCTTGACCCGCTTGTAAACCTCTTTGTTGTCAACCTGGATTTTTTTGACGTTGGCGGTGAAATAATCCCTGATAGCACGGATTGTGAGGTCTCTTTCCTGATAGAGCAAGGTTGGAGCCTTCATTTTTTGGGCAGTGGCCTTGATATTCTTCCACAGCCGGAGCAGATAGCGGAAATCACGAGACAGGTCACGCTTCGTTCTATTCTCGCCCGCAGTACGAACGATGAGGTGGATGCCATCGGGCACGGACAGTTCGGAGATGATCTGCCGCAACCGCTGCCGCTGCGGTTCGTCTTCAATTTGCCGGGAAATGCCGCCGTGTTTGCTCCCAGGCATCAGTACGAGGTAGCGGCCCGGCAAAGAGACATAGGTGGTCAGGAAAGCGCCCTTGGTAGGAGTTGCTTCTTTTACCACTTGAACCATGAGTTCCTGGCCAGGCTGCAGGGCGTCTTGAATACGAACGCGCTTTCCCTCTTTGGGCGGCTCATGTTGGTAGTATTCAGAGTGAATCTCCGGCAGCTGGAGAAAGCCGTTTTTATCGGTACCGAAGTCAACGAAGGCGGCCTGGAGGCTAGGCTGAATATTGACCACCACTCCTTTGTAGATATTGCCCCGCGTGTTTTCGCGGGTGGTAGTCTCAACGTAGAACTCTTCCAGCTTCTTACCCGAGACAATGGCCAGGCGATATTCCTCCGGCTCCTCGGCATTAATTAGCATTTGTCGGCCCATACTTTTTTTATGCATTCACCTCCTTAGCACAAATTACTATCAATTTTCCTTCACAGATCTGTGAAGGGTTGAAGTGGAGGATAAGATAAACCAGGGATGGGGGGAAAAGCAAGGGAATTAAAGCACAGAATTAGTGTGTGGTCCGTTGTCCGTGGTCAGTTGTGTAAAGGGCATGGAGATTCAGCTGGCAGTTGGCAGCCCCGCGACAAGCTCGGGACAGGCGGGCAGCAGGCAGAATTGAAGAAGGAGTCAGGAGTCAGAATTCAGGAGGAAAAAAACATAAAAAATGTCCTTTCCTTCTGGCTACTGGCTACTGACTACTTGGGCTTTTGCGATTTGAACTACTTGAACAACGGACCACGGACAACCGACAACGGACGGCGCGCTATGCGCTTTGCGATAAGCGATTTTGCTGATGCTGCGTAGCCTGATACATAAAGGTGCGGATGATTGCCTCGAGGTTGGGCTGGTAGGTGCCGTCATAGGCGGCATCAATGTAAGGGATATTCATTCGGTCCAGGATAGGTTTCAGAATGGCTGAACACATGGTACTGGGCATACAGGTGAAAGGAAATACATTGACGATTCCATCATAACCATGCAGGCAGTATTCCAGGGCGCCACCGATGCTCAGGCCCGCTTCAGTGCCAATTTTGAAGGAAAAAAGGCGATCATTGTCAAGCTGCCTTTCTAAAGTACTGATCCTGTGATCTTCGTGGATAGGGAGATGTTTTCTCACCCTGCGGTAAATCTGATCCATACGGAAATACTGGTAGGCTAGTTCAGTGCGGTTTTTCAGCCAATTTCGAAAATGGCGCCGAAGACTCTTGAGGTCACGTTCCTTGAGGGCAAAAACGACCTCTCTTTTTGCCTTGAGCATATTGTCATAAGAGACATAGTTTATCCACTCGGCAATAGAGGCGTTGACCACCTCCCCGCCGTGGCTCTCCAGGAGTTTGATAAGATCCTGGTTTGATTGCCGGTGGCTGCGCAAGTAAATTTCGCCGACCATGCCGATGAGCGGTTTGGGCGGGATGCCCGGATCTATAAGATTTCTGGCTTTCTTGACTACCTGCTCCAGAGTGCTCAAGATGCGGTGGAATCTCTTCTTGCGACCGTGGGTTTCCATTTCCAGGCACATGACGGAAAGGGCTTTTTCAAGATAGTCCTCTGCTATTCCTGCCTCTTGTTCATATGGGCGAGTGCGCCAAAGCATACGATCGAGAACGTCGCCGATGACAAGGCCTACGTATGCACTTCTCCGGAAGTGTGTTCGCTCTTCCGGCCCCATTAATCCTCCGAGAGAATAGGAATCTTCAGCGGTGATGGAGGTGATGCGAGTCTTGCTAAAGCCGTCCATCGAATCCATGACGATGCGGTGCAACTTGTTGTACATGCCGAATCGGCATGGGCCGCCGGACTCCGCCATGAAATAGAGATAGTTCTCAGCTCTAAAAGCCTCTCCCAGCCTCTCTTTTTCGCGCTCTAGATGGTAAAGAACATCTCCTAGAGTGACCTGGCAAGGAAAGCATTCTTTGCCTGAAGTGTACTGTTTGCCAAGTTGCAACCCCTTGTAGGTCTCCATAACCTGCGCATCGACACCGAAGCTTCTCATGGTGGCACCAACGAGATGACTCACGGTCCGACCCATTTCCGGCACGAGCAGTTTCTTGTTGGCCAGACTGAATTTACCAACCTTAGCTTTCAGTGATTCAAATGCGGTCATGGCTCACTTCGTTCGCTGCATAGCGCCTGGCGCAGAGCGCATAGCGCTTTGCTCAGCGAGACGGGAGGTCGGGAGGTCGGGCGAGACGAAAAACAATAACATCAAGATTGTGGATGATTATGCTTTTCCCCGTCTCGCCAGTCTCGCTCGTCTCGCTCGTCTCGCCAAAGACTGTGCTTAGTTCCTAGTGTCCAGTGGCTGGATTTCCGCTGGTTGCTGAACCCTCTATGCTATGCTGTTTTCACAACTGACCTAAGAAGCGCGACACTTTATTTCCTGCCAGTTGCTA
>JAUWKY010000107.1 GCA_030613915.1 Syntrophobacterales bacterium | reverse complement strand
AGTGGATCCACCATGAAATGGTATAGCCATCCCTGGTAGAAGTGATCTTTCTGGTTTTGGTCCATGTTGACCTTCGGATCGCAGAGCGCACAGCGCATAGCGTGTCAAATACGAAGAGCATTCAACTGCCAATGATCGATTTGCCTACTGAGGTTTCTGGAACGTCATTCCCGCGAAAGCGGGAATCTAGATTCCAGATATCCGCCGTCGGCGGATTCCGGAATGACATCTTTGATACCTCGCAGCCAGCTCTTACGTAGCTCACTTCGAGCTGTTACGATTTTGGCTCTTTCGCACAAAGGAAGTACCATATTGAGATAGGAAAAGAAAAGAGTTGGTTTCTTGATCTCATTTTAAACTTGAAGGTGCTGCTTGCGGTGTGATAGGGAAACGTTCAGCATGACCTCTAACGCTAAATTAATCCAATTTAACATCTGTGGGGATTGTGTATGCCGATTTTCGACAAAAAAGACTTCCCTAAAGTACTGGCGCAGGTGGAACAGGGTAGCATAGCCTCTCTTTATTTGCTTTACGGCGAAGATTACCTGGTGAAGTCAGCCCTGGCACAACTCACCGAGATTCTCGTTCCAGAATCCCAGCGGAGCACTAACCTTGAGATAGTTGACGGCAATCAAGCGGATTTTCGACAAATCTTAGACAACGTCAACACCTTTGCGCTATTCGGAGGGCGGAAAGTGGTTGTGGTACAGGATTGTCGTGTTTTTTATTCTCGGGCCAACCTCCCTACTCTTTACCTCAAGAGTAAGGAGGCCCATGAGGCGGGAGATCTGGAAGTTGCTGCTCGGTTGCTGCTGGAGGTGCTCGCCTACGCCGGGTGGTCTCTCACCGATGTGGCAGATGGAGCCTGGCGAGAAATTCCCACCGACCTGTGGCAACAGACCACGGGCGTGGAGCGAGACCAGGCGGAGGTGGCATGGCTGGAAGCGGTTGTAGACCACGCTGGTAGTACTGGAATGGAGGTGCCAAGGCTGAGAGATGATGGTTCTTTGTTGGAGACGGCTCTACAGGAAGGCTTTCCTGAAGAGCAATGTTTACTCCTTACCACCGATACTGTGGACAAGCGGCGAAGCCTCTATCGCCTCATGGAAAAGAAAGGGATTGTGGTCGATTTTGGTGTGGCTTCAGGTAGCAGCCGTAAAGTTCGCTCCCAGCAAGAGGCGGTCTTGAAAAATCTGGCGCAGGAAACCCTCTCCGCAGCGGGCAAGACAATTGAGCCCCAGGCGCTCGCTCTGCTCTTTGAGCGCACCGGATTTAATCTCTGGGCCCTCAAGACCCAGCTAGAAAAACTCATGTCGTTTGCGGGCGAGGCGACGCTGGTAACTCGCGAGCAGGTGGAGGGTTTGAGCGACCAGTTCCGGGAGGAACCTCTCTATGAATTGAATAACGCAGTGGCTACTCGGGACTGCGAAACCGGTTTACTTGTGCTCAATCGACTCTTGGATCAAAACTATCACCCACTCCAGCTGCTCGCTTCCCTGGCCAATGAACTCCGACGCTTGCTCGTGGCGCGTGAATTTATAGACGAACATCTGGCGGGCAGCTGGGACCCTAATATCTCTTACGGTGGCTTCCAAAAAACCATCTTCCCTGTGGTCAAAGAGAAGAGCGACAAAGAGTCTCCCGTAGCTACTCTGCACCCATTTGCCTTGCACAAGACAATGGTTCGCAGTACAACCTTTCAGATCGCAGAGTTGGTCGGTTCGCTGCAACATCTGTTCGCTGCTGATCTTACCTTGAAAAGTAGTGGGATCCCTGAACGCGCAGTCATGGAAGGGTTGATCATCAGGCTGTGTAGTGGAGAAAGGAAGTAAGCAGGTAAGGCATAAGGCGTGAGGCGCAAGGCGTAAGGAGCAGATAAGTTTTCTCTTATTATTTTTGCCTTGTGCCCTGTGCCTTAGGCCTTGGGTCCGGGTTTTTTATAGTCGTATTTCCTCATGCATGACTGCAAGACGTTGCAATGTTTCTTCGTTTACGCTTACGCCAAGCCCATGGCCTGCCAGCGGTTGGGCCACCCCACCAGGTCCGAATTCCACCGGCTCATTGACGATGTCATCTTTGAGTAGATAACTGGAATAAGAACCCTCCAGATAGAGGAGCTTCCGGCTTGAGGCAAGTTGTCGTCCAGCCGCAGACAGTATCCCGGTTTCCCCCACTTGACATCCCAGCTGAGCTGCGATTGCCTTCTTGCGGCCAATTTCGTACAAACGATTTGCAGCGAGGATTCCCCCGCATTTTGACAATCTCAGGTTAAATACCTGGCAAGCATCCAGAGAGACAAGTTTTTTTGCATCACGCTCAAGACACAGTGATTCGTCAACAATCACTGGGATCTCCACCTGTTCCGACACGCGTTTTAGCCCCAGTATGTCCTCTTTGGGCACCGGTTGCTCCACAGCGCTAATACCATAGGCCATCATTGCCGCAATGCGTTTTCCGGCTTCTTCAGAACTCCAGGCGCCGTTGGCGTCCACCCGGAGGTCTACCTCATGCCCCAGGATCTCACGTGCCAGAGACAAAACCTCTGTGTCCCTTTCGTTTCCCACCTTGATCTTCACAAAGGACATTTCCATGTCACGAATGAGGTGCAGGAGGCGGTGGAAACTGGGTGGGGACATCATGGGGATTACTGCACTGTAAATCAGGGGTTGATCTCCACCTCCTAACATCTGGGCTACGGATTGGCTCCAGGTCTTGCCGGCGGCATCAAGTATGGCAAGTTCCAGGGCGCAACACGCAGCCGGCGCTTGAGCTCGATTGTCTTCAGAAAGCAGCTCTGCTAGAGCTTCTATCAAGTCGGGCGGTCCAGAAGGATGGAATCCATTGAGCTCTGGAATGAGATGGTCTTGCAGAAAGCGCAGACTGGATTCCATTACTTCACCAGTCACATATTGTCTGGCAATACCTTCGCCGAAGCCAACCACACCCGAATCAGTAACCACCTTTACCACGAGGTTTTCGCTATGGGTGCGCTCAGCTAGGTAATGCTTAATAGGCATGCATAGCTGAATCTGCAAGAGATACAGATGTATCTTCTTCAACCACATGTATGGGTCTCGTTTCCTCGAAAATCGTGTCGCCGAGGACGGTGCGAACCTGCTTCCATTGATACCACTGGTGCGGCGCCATATAGATGTACTGCTCCAAAACTCGGAGGGCCCTATGGGAAATGGTTGTGGTCTGAGCATTCTGGGCTTCATCTACCAACGAATGTAACCTCAACTTGTAGCGATTTCGCTTCAGTCGACATACAAGCCCGAAGATGACGGGCGAATGGTGACGACGGTGAAATAGATCTAGGGTTCGATCTAGCGGACTGGAGCAGCCAAGGAATTGGGTTGACCTGTCTCGATAGGGGCGCCAGGCCTTAAATTCATCACATTCAGTGATAAGTATCTGGTTTGATTTCAAGGCCTGGAGGGCGTTGAAGATGACTTTTTCGCCCGCGTTGGCGTCCAATAGGGTTATGCCTACACTCGAGCCTCGCCGGACAAGGGCCTCTTTCAGCCGTGGTGTTTTAAAGCGAACGACCATAGTAACCGGATATCCCTTGAGGGCCAGAAAAAGCGGCAAAAACTCAACGGCGCCAAAGTGGCCGGTCACCAGGATGACTCCCTTACCGTTGGAGAGAGGCTCATCTATAAGGTGTTTACCCTCAAATTCTACCTGTTTTAGGAGAAAGCGACACACCTTGCCGAAATGGCCAAACGCTATGAGCAGTTTTTCGTGGTAATGAGCGTAAATGCCATGGAAAGTTCGGCGAATGATCAGATCCACTGGCTGTTTTTTGGGAAAGCGACTAGTGACAGCCGACAAGTTTCGCTTGATCTGTTCCTTTTCTTCACGGCTGAAAAAAAAGTAAATACGTCCCAATAGACCCAGATAAGCCCGCACTAAGGTTCTAGGCAGCCAGCGCATTGCTATGGTATTGAACCGCCATTGCAGAAAGCGGCTGAGTCCGACCCTACCCACAGAGCGCCCGCGTGCTCTTTTCATACCATTCCCCCCCTTACCTATTTGAAAAGAGTTCTAAACCCGTCTGAGTTCAGCCCTGTACAGCTGTATTTTCACCGCTCAGCGATGTTGTTCCATGATTCTCCTTGGTACCTGTTTCCCCGTCGAGGACCTGACGAACAGCCGATACCAGTTCCTCTGGCTTGAAGGGCTTTTGCACCAGATTTACCCCAGAGGCCATCATTTGCTGCAACTCATTTGCTCTGGAGCCGTAACCACTGCAAATGATCACCTTTGCAGCAGGATTAAGTTTTCTGAGGCCTGTCAGGGTGTCTTTGCCACCCAACTTCGGCATGAGTAGATCGAGGACAACCAGATCAATATCCGCCCCCCTGCTCTCGTAGATTTCTAAGGCCTCCAGCCCCTCGCAGGCAAGGACAACCTGGTAGCCGTAACTGCGCAAAATCTCATTTCCTAAATCACGCACCATTGGCTCATCATCCACCAGCAGGACTGTCTCTTCACCTGCCAAGCCGGGTGTCAACCGACGCAATGATTGCTGCCTGTCCTTATCCTTTGAGACCCTGAAAAGAAGATCAAAGACTGTGCCATTGCCCTGATCACTCTCCACATATACGTAACCTCGGGAATTTTGGACTATGCCATAGACCATGGCCAATCCCAGGCCCGAGCCCTTTCCCACTTCTTTGGTGGTAAAAAATGGGTCGAAAATCTTGTCCAAATCCTCTTGGGAGATGCCGATGCCGTTGTCAGCCACCCGAATCCGGACATATTGACCTGGTTCGGGCGCTAAATCCTTGTAATGAGATGACGGTTTTCCGTCCAAATCCACCGCAGCGGTGGAAATAATTATCTTTCCTCCGTTCGGCATGGCGTCACGAGCATTGAGACAGAGGTTAAGAACTGCTTGCTGCACCTGGGTGGAGTTTGCTGCTATGGGCGGTAAGCCCTGGTGCAAATCCAACTCGACCTGCAGATCTTTTCCCAGCGAACTTTCCAGCAACCTATTGGTCTCCCGAATGACACGATTCGGATAGACTACCTGCAAATCTTCGGGTTGGGTTCCGCGACTAAATGCCAGCAGTTGCCTGACAAGATCAGCGGCCCGCAGGCTGGAAGTTTCAATGATTTCAATAAAACGCTTGGTTTCCCCCTGACCGCGGAGTCTATGTTTCAGCAGGCTGGCATAGCCGAGAACGCCAGTGAGGATATTGTTGAAATCGTGTGCGATTCCCCCGGCCATGGTGCCGATGCTCTCCATTTTCTGCTGGTGCAGGAGTTGGGTTTCCATTCGCTTCTTTTCAGTAATGTCGGTCACCATGGCAAAACTGCCCTTGTAGCGCTCTCCGTCCATAATGGGAACACTACTTATTATGGCTGAAACATGGTCTCCTTCTTTACAGATCATCTGGATTTCTTCTTGGGCCACCAGACCTCGCATGTTCTGCACCAGAAATTTGAGCAGGATACGCTTCTTATCAGGGGTTACCAGTTGGTTTATATTGCGGCCGAGCATCTCTTCGTAACCTAGAAGGGCCGATAACCGTTGGTTGGCGAAGGTGATTATTCCGTTTTCATCCACCACCCAGATACCCTCGTGAGCGTTTTCCACCAACTCGCGGTACTGGCGTTCCGATTCTTCCAGTTTTCGATAGAGATTAGCGTTGTGGATGGCTATGGCGATCTGGTTGGAGAAGCTTATAAGGAAGTCCTTTTCCGTCGAAATAACTTTACCGCCCGCCTTTTCCTGATCGCCGACCAGTACACCAAGAATCTTCCCCCTAACTTTCAGCGGCAGAGCTATGAAAGCCTGCGGCTTAAATTGTTTTATGAGAAGGTTATCTTTGTTGATTTTGGAGTTGGCCACATCATCCACTAATTCCGGCTTTCCGGTTCGGGCCACTCGGGCGATAATATTTGAGTCTTTTTGTAGTGGGACTGTGTAGGTTTCTGCTTCCTTGATGTTGGCAGCCGGAGCGCCCCCAGCGTGCGCCAGATACAATATTTCCTGTTCTTCGTCCACCAGGAATATTGCCGCCCTGTCCAGCATCGAAACATCCACGAGGCGCTGGAGAATCAGGGTCATCAGCTCTTCAATGTCTAAAGTTGAGAGAATGGCCGTGCTCGCCTCCTGGAGGCTGACCAGTCTGTCTAGCTGAGACTTGAGTTGGTTGTTTAGACCATGAACCTCAGCATACTTGTCGCGGAGGAGCTCCTTGTCCTGTTCCAACTCTTCAATGGTGGCCCTGGCCAGTCTCCAGGGAGCAATGAGCCGCAGCAGCAGCCGTTTTAACGACGGCCGACGCTTCCAGCTAAGGTGATACTCACAGTAGTCGTCACCCTCAAAGTAGCACTTGCGCTCCTCCAACTGCAAAGGTGGCTCGTTCCAAACCACCGGAACTGCAGTGTAAACGCCACGGTTCATCAGGCAAAAGTCTTTTGTCAGCGGGATATCATTGAGCCAATCGAGCCGTACCACAGCCCCATCTTTCCTGAGTTCCACCAGTTGGACTTGTTTGTTGCGGTTGAATCTATCGTTGAGACTCTGGATACGCTTGAGGGTACGAGCGTGGTTACGGAAAGCAAAAAAGAGGATACGTTGGATATAACCGAGCCGCCTTTTGCCTACAGAATCGAAGCCGATGTCGAAGACCACATCGTCCTTGGCGAGAAGTTTTTTAACCCTGTCGTAAAGAAGGATGAGTATATGAGTTGATACCCAGTTATTTGGATCGGAGAGAAATCTCTTGACGTCCGCCACCCCTGCCAGTTCAGGGCTGAGATCCTTGAGTAGCGGTGCCACTAAGGAAGGATCGCGCTCCTCAACGTAGTCGATTACAGCCTTGGCATTGATGCAGCTATTGTGTTTTTCCATCGGCTTACTACCCAAAAAAAGAAAAAACCACACTGCCTCAGAAATCCGTCCTTTTGCACCTGAGCCTGTCAAGCTTAGGGCCGGATTTCCTTAAACGTGTGGTTGATTGGTGTGGTGTGAGTGGTTGGCCAGTTACCAGAAATACCCAAGATTAGTACATACTGACCTTCCTCTACAACTACTTTTTATACATGTTATTGCGTTGAAATGTCAAGGAGAAAAACCTGCAGGAGTTTCCCCAAAAATGTTATGAGCGCCACAGGCCAAAGGGGGAAGCTACTCTACAACAACCAATTCGCGCCATTTTATGGCAGTGTCACTTTTGAAAATGCACCAAATCTTCATGCTGGCTCTAGCCAAGCTGAGATGCGTAAAGACAGGAGGCTCAGGTGCTCGTTGTTTCGCAGCCTCCCCCTTTGGCCTTCCTCTAAGACCTCTCCAGCGGTTCCCGCTGCTGATCAAAGCGAGACGGGACCAGGTCCTCACACTCTTTGCCCCGGTGGCTCTGATTGTTCATGAGTTCAAGGCGAATCTTTGGCCAAAGTTC
>JAUWKY010000330.1 GCA_030613915.1 Syntrophobacterales bacterium | reverse complement strand
GGAAACATGGTTGTCACCCGTTGAGTACGCCAGAAAATTCAAAGACATGCACGGACTGAGGGGGCAGAATAAGTCTCTGTATTTTCATGTAAGCCCTTATCAATCCCTCACTGGCGCCAATGCAGATTTCTGGTTCTCCTGTAATCCCGACTCCGAACATTTTATCGCTCTCGGACTTTTGCGGGAAGGCGTACGTCATGGCAATGGCAGATCTCTGCCAGACAAGCTTCGCACTGCCATTGAGACAGTCTCTTCGCCTTACACCAGGGAAAAAGTCTTCGAGCTCTCTGGTTTACCACCCGAACTCTTCGACAAGCTTTACATTCATCTGCAACTGGCACGAAAGCCTCTCATTCTCGGTACCACCACCAGCGCAACAGGGGCCAATAGCCTGCAGGCCAACATAGCCGTCAATCTTCTCAATCTGGTTTTTGATCCTGACCTTGAACGTATCGACTTCTCCAACCGGCACCGGGTGGAGACAGCTGATAGAAGATCCACAGTCTTAGAATTCTTCACGGAATTGAAAAGTGGTGCAGCAAACCTGCTCCTGTTGAACAACGTCAATCCCGCTTTTGCTCTGCCCCCGGGAAGTGGAGTGAGAGAGGCCCTGGAGCGGGATTCTTTGTTTGTGGTAAGTTTCAGCAGCTTCATGGATGAGACTACCGAGTTGGCCGATCTGATCTTGCCGGTCTGTCTGCCTCTGGAGACTTGGGATGAGTATGGAGGGAAAGCTGGGATTGTTTCAACCCTGCAGCCAACCATGGGCAGCTTGACCGGGGCACCAAACATTGGAGATGTGTTGCTGCGTGCCTCCTTTGGCCCACAGCGACCAGTCAAAAACTTCCAGGCTTACCTCTTTGCCCAACTCACCCTCAAAGATGTTATTCGGGGGAAGAGAGACTGGCTCCAGGCTTTGCAGAAGGGAGGGCTCTTTCAATCAGAAAAGCAAGCACGTCCATTACGAGTCACCCCTTCCAATACTTTTCAGTCTACCATTACCACCCCTCCTACTCCCAAAGAGAACCATCTTGTCTTCTTTGCTGTCCCTTCCATCCGCTTCTTCGACGGCAGGGGCGCCAACCGGCCCTGGCTTTGTGAGGTTCCAGATACGTTAACTCAGGTTGCCTGGCAGACTCCGGTCTTGATGCATCCCGAAACGCTGGCTGCAAGAGGTCTGAAGCAGGGCGATATTGTCCAAGTAGAATCCCGCTGGGGCCAACTACAGATGCCCGTCTACGAAACGGTTGGTGTTCATTCTAAGGCTGCCGTGGCGGCTATCGGTCAGGGTCATAGCGCCTACGGGCGTTATGCAAGTGGTAGAGGACTCAATCCGATTGGGCTCCTTTCTCCAGAATTGGAGCCAAATTCTGGAGGACCCTTTTTCGCCGCAGGACCCGTTGCTCTCAAGAAGACCGGCCGTTCAATAAAGCTGGCGCACACGGATGGAAGTCGAACTCAACATGGGAGAAAAATTGCACTGGCAGTCGGTTTAAACGAGCTTAATTCCGAGCAACCCCATCAAGAACAGGGACTGGGCATGTGGGAGTTTCCTTTTACCCTCCCACTGCCTGAGGGCTATGATCGGGAAAGGGATTTTTATCCTCCTCATGAACACAAAGACTATCGCTGGGCAATGGTGGTGGATCTGGACAGGTGCATCGGCTGCGGCGCCTGTTCTGTGGCATGCTATGCTGAAAACAGTCTGGGCATTGTGGGGGAGAAAAGGGTTATCGAAGGCAGAGAAATGGCCTGGATTCAAATTCAACGCTACGAGAATCCGGCACGTCGCGAAAAAATTACCTTCCTCCCCATGCTTTGCCAGCACTGTGACAATGCGCCCTGCGAATCGGTCTGCCCCGTGTATGCACCCCACCATTCCAAGGAAGGCTTGAACAACCAGATCTATAATCGTTGTATCGGCACCCGCTTTTGCTCTCAGGACTGTCCATACAAGGTGCGGCGCTTCAACTGGTTCGAGTGGGAATGGCCGGAACCTTTGGACCTCCAACTGAATCCTGAAGTTACCGTGCGCAGAAAAGGGGGCATGGAAAAATGTTCTTTCTGCATCCAGCGGATTAAAGGTGCTCATGATAAGGCCAAGAACGAGGGGAGAAAGATTCTCGACGGCGAGATTCAACCCGCCTGCCTGCAAAGCTGCCCCACTGGAGTGTTCACCTTCGGGAGCCTCATGGATAGGGAGAGCCAAGTCTGGAAAAAAGTCCATGCCCAGAGAGCCTATCAAGTCATGGGATACCTGAACACCAAGCCGGCGGTAATTTATCTCAAGAAGGTGGTTCAAGAGATATGAGCGAGACCTCCAAACTGACCTACGCTGAGATTGACCGCACCGTTCTCGACACCTTGCGGCCACCGTCTGGTGGGTACTGGCTCCTCATCATGGCGTTGATCCTGGGGGTGCTTTTGGGAGCTGCTTGCTGGACCTACCAGATCTTCGTTGGCATCGGTGCGGGTGGGCAAAATGTTCCGGTGGCCTGGGGCACCTACCTCATCAACTTTGTCTTCTGGGTGGGAATCGCCCACTCCGGAACCCTAATCTCGGCGATCCTTCACCTTATGCGGGCCGGATGGCGTAATCCTATTGCCAGGGCAGCTGAAACCATGACCGTCTTCGCGGTCTCCATCGCAGGGTTGTTTCCCTTCATTCATCTGGGCCGAATCTGGGTGGTTTATTACATGCTTCCCTATCCCAACCAGAGGAATCTCTGGCCCAACTTTCAGTCTCCCCTGGTATTCGACGTGGTTGCCATCAGTACCTACCTCATTGTGAGTAGTCTTTTCTGGTACACGGGGTTGGTTCCTGACCTGGCCGCAGTGAGAGATAAGGCTACCGGAGTTCGCAAGAAGATCTTTACCATCCTCTCCCTTGGCTGGACCGGCAAACATGAGCAATGGCGGCACTACACCAGGGGTTACCTCTTCTTTGCTGCTCTGGCAACCCCGCT
>JAUWKY010000257.1 GCA_030613915.1 Syntrophobacterales bacterium | reverse complement strand
CGCGCCGAAGCCATCAGGCGAAGGCGGCTGACCTCTTTGACTAATTTTCTAGTTCTCTAATTTTCTAGTTCTCTAATTCCCTTCGCAAAGCGCTGTGCTGTAATTTCTACATTTATCCCCTTCGGACCAGGAAGCGCAAGTGGAAAGTAAACTTTTATCACTCTTAAGAGCTGTGTGAGTGGCACAAGCATTGCAAATGAACCCGTTGATAATTTACGTGTTGCCAAATAATCCAGACGTTTGCTAGTATTGCCGCCTGATCAACTCATAGGCATCCAGGTTTTTAGCAATGACAAAAGAAATTATTTTCCCTGTCTCGAATGCGTATAAAACTCGATACCTCATTCTGCCCAGCCTAGAAGATCGACTGCACCGAATCGTGGTAGGCTGGGATCAGAACGGACCTTGCGATCTTAGCGTCTTCTGGGCCGAATTGGCCACTGGATTCATTGACCTTTTGGTGGTCGGAGGTGAAATTGGTTTGCGTATTTTGGCCAATTCGGAAGAAACTGTTCCATTCAGCACGGAAGAAATAGACCTGCCGCCAGGTTGGATGATAAGCCATATATCTCTGGAGCCCCGTGATTTACCCCCTGACGTCTTAAAGATCGTCAACACCTTCTTTTACGATGTTGGAGTGGACACCTCCAGAAAGGAAAAAAAGGAAAAGGTTCGTCTTCTCTCTGACATTCACAAGAGTGACGAAGTCTGGCTCATTCTGAGTAAAGATCAGAAACAGCGTCGGGTAATTGGCTGGTCAAAAGAGGGCTCGGCCCAGGTTAATATCTTCTGGGCAAGGTTCGATGACGATCAAGTATCGGTTTGTGTGGCTGGAGGCAGTGAAGGAGTTCGGATTATTACTACCGAACAGCCGGAAGGGGAAGTAGTAAAATACGACAAGAACCGCCCCCCCGGAATTGGCGCACCATATCTCAGGATCAACTACGGCGCCTTGCCCGACAATGTCAAGGAGGACATCGGGCCCGAACCTGAGATTGAACTGGAAGACGATGAGGATTACGCCAAGACCCCTCCCCCCGATTTGGACCTAGACTAAGATTTTAGATTGTAGATTTGAGATTGCAGAATGCTGGAACTTATAATGTGGACCTGCACACTTGATTAGAACTTGACAGGCTGTCCCCGAGCGCTAGGGAAAAGATGGCAAGGTTCCTCAATCTAAAATCTGCAATCCGAAATCCTAAATCTAAAATCCGCAATCCGCAATCTAGTCTCCGCTCTTCTTGACAGCAGAAATCTCATTCTTAATATAATTGTGAATAGTCGAGGTTGTTACAGCTCAGCGAATATTAAGCGAGTTACAGCTATGGCCGATACCACAGAATACCACGTCAGATGCAGCAGTTGCGGCGCAGCAAACAAATTACCATCTTCAAGACTTGGACAGAGCCCGACCTGCGGAAAATGCAAGCAGCAACTCTTCTCTGAGAGTTCTCCGATTCGGAGTGGAGCAATCGTCGTGCCCTGTAAGCAATGCCAGACAAGCAATAAGATTCCACTCAAAAAGATTGACGATCAGCCGCTGTGTGGCAAATGCAAATCACCAATCTCTATAAATCTCACTACCCAACCTGGTCTCCTGATCCTGGCGGATCAGAATTTTACTGAAAGCGTGCTCCGCTCCCCGCTGCCTTTTCTCGTCAATTTCTACTCACCGAATTGTGGCCCCTGTAAGCTCCTAAGTCCTACCATCAATAAAATAGCCAAGGATTATGAGGGTCGACTGAAAGTGGGCAGCTTCAATGTTGATATCAATCAATATATACCCTCTTTATACCGAGTAGGCGGGACCCCTACCCTGCTGTTGTTTCAGGCCAGCAAGGAACTGGGGCGACTCGAAGGTTACCAGCCCTCAGGCACGATCACTCAGTGGATTCGCCCGCACGTGTGGTAGGAAATACTGCGAGAAGAGCGAGATTGGCGAGACGGGCGAGACGAGAAAGATCAAATACCTTTTTAGCCCGACATCTCGTCTCGCTCGACCTCCCGTCTCGCTGCGCCAAGCGGCTAGTACGCCAGCTTACCGAGTGATTTGAGAATGAGTGTCACTCCCATGGCGAACATACCGGTAAGCCCCATACCGCAGGAGAACCCCGCCAGGAGGACCGGTGCATACTGGCGCCACATAGTACCGTAACGCTTGAGGAAAAAGAAACGCCCCAAGAACGCCCCTATCACCTCCAGGATCAAGCCATGGGGAGTGGACTGGCCCAGGCCGCGAACCACCCCGTACACAAGCATTATAGGCAGGCCAAAAATGAAGAGCACCATATAGGTAACCAGACCAAAACCCAGGCCACTTAAAACGTAACTGCCTTGCAGCGCCTGAAAGAAAAGGGAATTCCCTTCCAGGGTAGAGGTCTGCATCAGCAGGGTGTTTAAGGCCTGAAGATGCCAAAGCTCTTGGGCATAAGGATAGCTACTAGAGGGTATGGGCCCCAAGCGCCAGATGAACTGGGAGAATAGAAGACTTGCCACCATAACAACCGGAAACACCACAATCTCTGCTTTGATGATACCCCGGATGCTGGTGCCGGTGAGTTCAATCGTTCGAAACTGCACCGTAGCCTCACCGTAGTTATGGATGGGAATGGGAGCATACCAGACCTCAATCCCTTGATAGCCGAAGAATTTCGCCCCCGCTATGAAACTAGCCTCTCGCACCATGGGCAGGCTGACGAACTGCCCGGCGATGCCCTCCATACGGGCAGTGATATAGGAGATGACAGGGGTGTAGATGAACCCGTAGCCAAAGAAAAAGATCCAGGGGAAGTTGGGCACCAGCCAGACACAGAGCCCGGTATAGGCCAGGGTGGAAAACACATAGATGCCTATGGAGATCCAGAAATTGAAATCACCCCTGCCCGGTGGTGGACGAAAGAGTTCGCGAAAGCTGGCGCGTTGCTCACCAGAGCTATTGCTGAAGGAACGCAGAACATGCCAGATGCCCACGAGACCAATGGCGAGACCCAACCCAATCCCAAAACTCATATAGAAGTCAAAGTTGTTGGCAAAAACCGTATCAACAGTCCCCATGCCGGGATGCCAGCGCCGGAGTATACCGTGCTTGTAAAGAATGGGGTTGGCAGCCACCGTGATAATCAACCCCACCAAGCCGCCCATCACCGCCCAAAATGGCAGAACCATGCCAATGAATATGAGCCCTAAGTCAAGCTGAATACCTGTGGCCACCGCCGGTAGCACGTTTTCGGTATGGCGGGTAAAGTCAGCCCAGGGAATGGGAATGAGACGAATTGGTTCAGTCAGGAACAGCTCGGAGACAGCGGGCAGAAGTATGTAAAGCGTCCCAAAAGCCAAACCTATAACTCCGCCAATGGAGAAAACTCGCCATTTCCAACTCTTCTGCTTATCTTCAGTGGATTCAGCCAGAGCCATGGTTCCCAAGGCTCCCACCGGTGCCATGGGGAATGGCAGTTTTTCCACATCTGAGGTTATCCTATAGAGGGCGTAACCGAGGCCAAAATGGTCGATACGTTGGATGATCTGAGATCCCACCAGAAGCAGAATGGGTACCATCCAGTCGCGGTGAAAGAAGGTGCGCTCCAGGAGCGATCCGGAGCCCGGTTGCGGTGCCACCCACGCGGGAATGAATTCGGTGAGTCCCAGCATTCTGGCTGCATCCGACTGAACCAGATACTGATTCCAGAGCAACCCCTGGAAGGGTGATGCCAGAGCAGCGCCCGCCATGTAGTAAAGGAGGAAAATTTCCTGTTGTTTGAGTTCAGAATAAGACCTTTTGGCCAGTTCCGCGAAGAGAATAATGGTTACCCAGCGAGCCGCCGGTCCGATGCCGGTACCCATGACCAACTGCAAGTACATGCTGCCCGGCATCATGAGAAAGCCAATAAAAATAGCCCCGACCACGGTCTTCCAGTCAAAGCCTTCCTCAAAATGGTCCGGCGGCTTCAGTAGATCTCGGTATTCTTGTAGTTCTTTGTCTTCGTACAT
>JAUWKY010000254.1 GCA_030613915.1 Syntrophobacterales bacterium | reverse complement strand
CTCTCTTTCTCCGGTCTGGGTTAAAACTCCCGTTCTTTCCTGGGTTGGCGCCATATGGCATTTCATACAGTAAGGCTCCCCCTGCTTGCGCTCTCTTGAGATGAATCCGTGGCAGCCCACACAGCGCTCCTGGCGCTGTTTGATCTCATGGCAGCCCAGGCAGCTCTTCTCTGAGTCCAGCTCATGCATGGCCTGCAAAAGCTTGACATTATTTCCTTCTTTTGAACCACTCAAGGTGTGACAGTCGAGACATGATTTCAAATCTTTATGATGGCATCCGCGGCAGGTGTCACTATATCCTTCGTGAGACTTGTGGCTAAATGGAACCCGGTTCATCCGGGCTACGGAACTCTCCTTGCCACCTGCTTTGATCAAAACAAAATCTGGCTGTTTCATTCTCATTCTGGGGACCGGATCAATCTTCTCGATCTCCTGCTGCTGCTCGAGATCATGGCAGCCGCTACAGCTGATCGGTCCGGCAAACATGTCCTCTGCCATGGTCTTGCGGTGGCAACCGATGCAGGACAGATGAGAGGCCAGCCGCATGGAAATTCGCCTTTCTGAAATCAGGTCTTCTGACTCTTTTTTGTGGCAATAGCGGCAGGTACCCTCTTTATACTTGGCGTAAAATAGCTTTTTGCTCTTTTGGTCATATTCGTGATGGCAGCGTTCACACTGTTTCTTCAGGGCCCTGGAATGGCGATAATGAAGGGATTTGTCAAAACCCATGGGCACCCTGGAAGATAAGATCGTGGGTTTTTTTCTGTGACACTCTCCACAGACAACAGGCCCGCTCTTTTCTTTGGCGGCAGATATCTCTGTGTGGCACTCTATGCAATTGGCATGATAAATATCCATCACCTCTTGTTTGCCAGCATCTTTAAGCCGCTTGAATCTAGTAGACAACCGACCATTTTCAGACAAATGGCAGGTCATACAGTCTTTACTTTTCTCTTCCAGGGCATTGGTATGTAAATCGTGCAGAAATACAACTGGCGGTCTTTCAAGGTCACCAAAGACCGCCAGTGTATCAATAGTGATGCCATCGGCTCTAGCGATGTCGGATTTTGTCCGGTCGGAAAGATCTGAAAGCGCTTCAATCCCTAAAGCGCCCATAGCGCAAATTAAAAGGATGACAAACATAGCAGAGATTCCGGCCCACACTGGCAACGATCTTCTCTTCTCCATGGTTTTTATCCCTGCATATTCATATGTGAAGAAAAAAAGGGCGAAGGAAGAAGCGCAAAGCCGGACATCTACCCAAACGGTTCAATGGTCTTAGAAAGGAAGTATTGACCTTCGTGCCTGACTTTAAGGTATCATTTGATTGGAAAAAAAGAGGAGTAACCGGTTTCCATCAGTCAGTGCCGTATTTCAAACTCCTTCCTTTCTCAAATAGAGATAAGAAATATTACTGAATTCTCGAAGAAGTATTCGTATGGCCTCGGATGAAAACCTCAGCGGCGTGCGGTTCGCTGAGTGTAGGCCTAGGGTGGGCGTCAGTGAAGGTAATCCCCTAGGCCCAGCACCAAAAGCCTAGGTGGCCCGGGATAAGTTGGCTTCTTCATCTTCCAGGTTCTGTTGGGCTATCAGGTCCAAATGCCAGGTGGCCACGTCGTCCAGGGGTACAATCACGGGTCCTGCCAGTTCGCGCAGATCGATGGTTTTGAGGTAATGGCCGCAGCCGCTGCACAGGTCCACGCGCAACCCCTCTTCATTCTCCGCCCGCAGGTAGCTCAAGTCTTCCCTGTTGTCATTTTCGCAGAAGGGGCAGCGAAGGCGGGGGTAGGGCCAGGCGGTTTCACACAAGGAGCAGTGCAGCCTCCTCTTGCCGCCCTCGCCGGAAAGATCGGCCAGTATGGGAGCCGAGCCGCACACCGGGCAGTGGCCGTGGGTCCAGCGCCTGAGATCCAGCCGCTCCAGGGCGTCTCGGGCAACGTCCAAGAGAGCGGGCCTCAGCGACAACCTCAGGAGGAGAGTCAACACCGGAGGGTCAATCTCCAACGCCTGGGCCGCGGTCTCTATAGCCTTGAGATCAGAGGTCAGCGCGGCTTTCAGCAGTCCGGGGGCACCTTCCTGATCCTCGACCAAGGCCTGCAGCAGACCCTCTACCTGCCTGCGTCCACTTTCTCTGGTCTCTACCAAGCCAACCAAGCGCCTGTACAAGGCTCTGGCCTGTTCCCAGTCCAGGGACAATTCCCCTGGGTCCAAGAGTGACCGTCCCTGGGACCAAGCCTCTGACGAACGCTCCTGGCCAAGGCTCAACTGGGGTGGGCGAAACTTCCCAGAAGCCCGCACAGTCTCGGACAAGAGTTCACCCGCCCACTGTATCACCTCTGCATAGGCCGGGTTACGCTTGCCAATCGCTTTCACCTTCGAAGCGATGTCTTCCTGGCTCAAGACTATCAATGAACCTCATTTCTCCGGTAGATTTCCGGTCCCCTGTAAGGCCCGGGGCTACGGCTCGTCGAGCCCCGGGCGCAGTAGTTAGGCTGACTTGAGATACATGGGAAGATCGTCCAGCACCAGGAATAGTGCCCGCACGTCCTTGGCATCGAGAATCTGGACATTGCCGCCGAATTTCTTCTTGGCTGCAGCGAAACGCTGGTTCGCAAGCTTTTTAATCTCCGCCTCGTCACCAAAGTTAAGGGCCCCGGTTGGACAGGTCTTGACGCAAGCGGGCAAAAGCCCTACCTCAACGCGCTCGACGCACATGTTGCACTTGGCTAACTTCTTCTTCTTGCTGCTCCAGTTGGGGATGCTCCAGGGGCAGGACTGTTTGATGGCGTTGGCGCTTTTTTCCAGCTGTTTGGTTTTGGCGGTATGCAAGACTGCGCCAAGGTCGTCGACGATAATGGCATCCTTTACGATCTGGTCCGCCTTCTTTTTACAAGGTGGAGCCAGGCAGTGCCGGCAGGCGTCGGTGAAGAAGTACCAGGTCACAGAGTTGACCTTTGAGGGGTGCTCAGCAAAGCGCACCAGGCGGTAGGTGTCACCGTTAAGGTCCAACGGGTTCTGGTAGGTGCCATATTGTTTAGTCTCGCCGGCAGGCAGCTTTTTCCACTGCTTGCAGGCGATTTGACAGCCGCGGCAGCCCATGCACCGGGTAGTGTCTATGAGGAAAAACTTACCAGCCATGGTTACGCCCTCCTTCTCCCGATTTTCTCAACGTTGACCATGAAGGCCTTGGTCTCGGGAATTCTAGTGTTGGGGTCACCGGTGGATGGTGTCAAGAGGTTGGCCGAATCTCCGCCATCCTCTGGTTGCACCCACCCGAAGCACCAGGGCAACCCCACCTGGTGAATGGTCTGTCCGGCAACGGGCATGGGTTTAAAGCGGCGGGTCACCATAGCCACGGCTTCCACCTCGCCGCGAGCCGAGGAGACTTTGCACCTGTCTCCGTTGTTGATTTCCCTGAGTTTGGCCAGTTCTATACTCATCTCTACGAACATTTGCGGCTGGGTCTCCAACAGCCACGGCTGCCAGCGGGTAAGCACACCGGTCTGCCAGTGCTCGCTCACCCGGTAGGTCGTGCACACAAAGGGGAAGCGCGGGTCGCAGGTCGCCCAAGCGTCGGCGTCTGTGTCGTAAATAGGTGCGACCGGATTTATGTATTGGCCAGACATCAGGTTTTCCTTGATCGGACACTCGAGGGGCTCGTAATGCTCGGGGAAAGGTCCGTCGACCCGACCGGGACCGAACACCGAGGCCACGCCGTCCGGCTTCATTATGAAAGGCCGCTTGGTCTTGGCCTCATTCACGAGCATGGGCGGCCAGCCTCCGTCAGGCACATCGCCCACCCATTTGCCGTTCTGCCATTCCAGGATGTTTTTGTTGGCCGACCAGGGCTTGCCGTGGCGGTCAACTGACGCTCGATTGTAGATTACGCGTCGATTAACCGGCCAGCACCAGGACCATTCGGGGTAAAGGCCCATGCCGGTGGGGTCCTTCTTACCGCGGCGAGCTGCCATGTTCCCCTTTTCCGTGTAGGATTGGGAGTAGAGCCAGTTGCCCGAGCTGGTGGAGCCGTCGGCCAGAAGGAATCCGAACGATGGCACCAGGGTGCCCTTCTTGA
>JAUWKY010000148.1 GCA_030613915.1 Syntrophobacterales bacterium | reverse complement strand
AATCCGGACCCAAAGGACCCGGCTTTGGGCTGACCCCCGAGGGGGCTTCAATAGTCTTTCCCCGTTGAGGCAGTCTGCTGGAGTGATGGAGTCTATGAAATCTCAAACTCCAAGCACCAAATCACAAACAAATCTCAAATTCCAATATTGGTCCTCCGGACTCCCCACCCTGCGGGCGGGTCCCCAGTTTCAAATGACCAAAACACAAAACCAGTTTGGAATTTCGAATTTTGGTCATTGTAATTTGTTTGATATTTGTGATTTGTTATTTGGAATTTCTATTCCTCCAGTACTCCAAAACACCTCGCAACCTTTACCGGCAAGGCCATTGAACTCTGACCTGGCCCCAAGGACCAGGTTTTCTATTTTGAATAAATTCAACTTCCTTTGGGGAGTAGTTCAAGTATGCTAGAGCATCTCAACGAAGCTCAACGGTTGGCGGTTGAACACACCGAAGGGTCCCTTCTCATTCTCGCCGGTGCTGGAACCGGCAAGACCAGAGTGCTTACGCATCGAATAGCTTATCTCATTGAGAACAAGGTCGTTGAACCAAGACAGGTTATGGCGGTTACCTTTGCCCGCAAGGCCGCATTGGAAATGACTACTCGCCTGGAGGCTCTGTTGTCTCAACCCTCCTGGGTCCGTGAGATCCGCATGGGTACCTTTCACTCCGTCTCTGGCTCTCTGCTCCGCGAGAGCACAGATGCAGCAGCCAAGTTGGAACTCCTGTCTGAGGCTGACCAGATGAATCTTATCAAAGAGGTCCTCAAACAGCACTCCCTGTCAGGATCTGAGTGGCAGCCCCTCGAGGTAATCCGCAAGATCTCTTTGGCCAAAGGCCGGCTCCTCTCGCCCGATGATCTGGCCATAGACAACGATAGTAAGCTCGCCACAGTCTACCGCCTCTACCAGCACACCCTGGAAAAGGACCATTTGCTTGACTTCGACGATCTGATTAGTAGGCTCGTTTTTCGCTGGGAGGCCGAACCTGCACTACTCTCTCGCCACCAGAAGCTTTTTCGGTTCATTCTGGTAGACGAATTTCAGGATGTAAACGAGGCTCAATACCGTTGGCTTCATCTCCTAACAGCACCGCATCGCAACCTATGCGTAGTGGGGGATACGGATCAATCCATCTATAGTTTTCGCGGCTCAAATATAACTATTTTCCAACGGTTTCAGGAAGACTTCCCTGAAGCGCGGTCGATAAAACTGGAACAGAATTTCCGTTCCAGTCAACGCATTTTGGAAGCTGCCGTCGGCGTCATCTCCCACAATGCCAACCCGCTCACCTGTAAGCTTTGGAGCGAGGATGCCTCTGGTCCGCTTCTCCGACTAGGTCGGCTCGTGGACGAAAGACAAGAGGCTCACTTTGTTGTGAGTGAAATCGAGCGACTTTTGGGGGGAAGTAGCCACTACCAGATCTATCAGTCTAAAGACACAGACTTCTTGGAAGAAAACCAATACGGCTTTGGTGATTTTGCCATACTCTACCGCACTCACGCCCAAAGCCGCCCATTGGTGGAGGCTCTTTCCGCAGCCGGAATTCCCTTCCAGCTAATAGGAGAAAAAGCTCCTTTTGCCACCCAGGCAGCAGACTCCCTCCTTTCCTACCTCTGCTATGCCATAGACACTTCAAGCATAAACGACCTCCGGGTCATCTTCAACCTGCCCCCACGAGGTCTAGGGGAGAAAGCGAGGCAGTGGCTCAATGGAGAGATTGACAAAGGGATCGACCCCTGGGAAGCCCTGCGGCTGGCCAGCAGAAATCTGGACCTCCCTATTAACTACCAGGCTGCTACCGATATGCTGAGGCGAACAATTATTTCGCTCCAAAACCTTATCAATAATCTGTCGCTGTCGGAGGTGCTGGCAAGAGCCTGGGAGGAAACCGGTCTGCACCACCATTTTCAAAGTGTAACATCAGCTGCAGAGAGCTTTCGGTGGCTCCGTCTACTCGCTGCTCTCCATGGTGGCAAGCCAGCAACTGAGACCATACCCGCTTTTCTGGACGATTTGTCCCAGTGGCGAACTGGTGACTTTTTCGATCCCCGGGCTGATGCAATATCACTAATGACCCTACATGCAGCTAAAGGTTTGGAGTTTCCCGTGGTCTTAATCTGTGGCCTTGAGCAGGACCTCCTGCCGCTGACTCACAAAAACCAAGGAAAAGAAGCTCTACAGGAGGAACGCCGCCTCCTCTACGTGGCCATGACCAGAGCTCGTCATCTCTTGGTGCTCTCAACCACGAGCCGGAGATTCCTCTACGGAGAACGTCGCACCTGCAAGGTTTCACCTTTCATCAAGGAAATCCCGAGCCATTGCCTCGAAGAGATCTCCGTGCCTGCCAGCAAAAAGAAAAAACCCCCCAAGGAAAAACAACTCACTCTGTTTTAACGCATGGAGTATAGAGCATGGAGCATGGGGTAAAAACAAAAACATACTAACTCCTTGCCCCATGCCCCGTGCTCCATGCCAGCTGCAAGCTGACGAGTTGCTCTTTGCCATCCTTTATGGTAACTCCATCGACTGATTGGAGAAATGTGATTATGGTCGCTCAACGCTCCAACAGCCTCTCTTCCGATTCGGTGTTGTTGCAGCCGGTGGAAGCCATAAAGGGGGTAGGGCCTCGACTGGCTCGGCACCTAAAAGCCAAGGGCTTGGTCACCGTAGAACATCTGCTTTTCAATCTGCCCCTCGGCTATCTGGACCAGCGTGGCACCATACAGATTAGCAGGCTGCGCCCAGGAGACTACGTTAGTTTTGTGGCGACACTGTTAGGCGAACGTGAGGTTCGATACCGTCGCCGCAAGATTTACCAAGTGACTTTCAGTGACGGCACCGGCGTAGTAACAGCCAAATGGTTTCATTACGGTCGCTGGCTCATCCAACGCTTTCAGGGGCTAAAAGGCAGCGTTAGGGTGAGTGGCACTCTGCGGGTTTTCGGAGGCAAGCTGGAGATTCACCATCCGGAAATAGAAGCAGTAGAAGGAGTTAATGAAGAGGGTAGTGGGGGTATCGTGCCCCGATACAGTGGTATCCCTGGTATTGGCCCCAGGGCCTACCGCCGTATTATGAAGGAAGTTGTCAGCAGCTTCATTCCCCAGGTGGAGGAGACTCTACCGGTTGCTGTCCGCGATTACTTCAACCTTGTTGACCTGCAGGCTGCTTTACGTCAGGTGCACTTTCCAAGTGAACTGCCAGAAGTGGAACGTAGTCTCCAGCTTTCCCCTGGCCTGCGCCGCCTCATTTTTGAAGAACTCTTCTTTCTGGAACTTTTGATCATTCGCAGTCGGGAGATGTTGGCTCGTGAGACCGGACAGGCAATGGGCCTGGATCGTGATTTCCTTCGCCGAGTCGGGAAATTGCTCCCTTTCAGCCTCACCAATGCCCAAAAACGGGTTATGCGGGAGATTTCTGCCGATCTCGGCAAAAGACGCCCCATGAACCGGCTGGTCCAGGGAGACGTCGGCTGTGGTAAGACTGTGGTTGCTTTGCTAACGGCATTCATCGTGATTGCCAATGGATTTCAAGCTGCGGTAATGGCGCCCACCGAGATTCTCGCCCAGCAGCACTATGTCAATTTGAAGCCCTATGCGGAACCCCTCGGGGTACCTCTCGTCTTGCTAACCTCCAAACTGAAGTCCAGGGAGAAACAGACAAGTACTGAAGCTATTGCCAAGGGCGAGGCTCGTCTGGTCATTGGCACCCATGCCTTGATCCAGAAACATGTCACCTTCCAGCGACTCGGACTGGTGGTCATAGATGAACAACACCGCTTCGGAGTCCTCCAACGCATGGCCTTGCGCCAGAAAGGTGGAAGTCCTCACGTCCTGGTAATGACAGCAACCCCCATACCTCGGACCCTGGCCATGACCGCCTACGGAGATTTGGATGTTTCTGTTATTGACGAATTACCGCCTGGCAGGACTCCGGTGCAAACACGTATAATTCATGCAAAGCAGCGGTACAAAGCGTACGAACTTCTGCGGCAGGAATTCAATCAGGGTCACCAAGCCTATATCATCTATCCGTTGGTGGAAGAGTCGGAAAAGTCGGATCTAAGAGATGTCACCTCCATGACTGAGCACTTGGGTAAGGAGGTCTTCCCTGATATTCCTTTAGCCATGCTACACGGTCGCATGGCTGCCGAAGAAAAACAGAAAATCATGGCAGCTTTTGCCAGCAAACAATTACAGCTCCTGGTGGCCACTACTGTTATCGAAGTGGGCATTGATGTGCCTGACGCCACGGTAATGGTAGTGGAGCATCCGGAGCGATTTGGCCTGTCCCAGCTTCACCAGTTACGCGGCCGGGTGGGCCGCAGCACCCATGCCTCTTACTGCCTGCTGATATACGAAGGGGGTGGTCTTGAAACCAGACAGCGACTGGCCATTATGGAGCAAAGTAACGATGGCTTCCGCATAGCTGAAGAGGATCTCCGTTTACGGGGACCGGGAGACCTCATAGGTTTGCAGCAGGCCGGCTTCATGGACTTGAAGCTCGCCAACTTGGTAAGGGACGCTGAAACCCTGGCGGCTGCTAGGCGAGCCGCTCTGACCTTGATACAGAAGGATCCAGAGCTAACCAAGCCAACACATGCAGTTATTCGAGCTAAACTTCAACGCCAGAGCCACCAGGTCGCCGACTTGTTGCAAACGTCTTAACTGCCTGAGCCGAGTCAACCACGCGGAGCACAAAGGAAAGAACGCCGAGCGCAGAGCGTTTGGTAAAGAGTAAACCGTGAACGGTAAACGGATCGGGCAATGGCTCTGTAATTTTTCAGCGTTTGCCATTTACCGTTTACTATCATTTTCGCTATGCTCTATGCGCTTTGCGCTTTGCGTCAGCGTTGACCTTGCTCCTACGGTACCCATAGGTTACATTCGAAGAGCACCTATCTTCTTTGCTTGACCCAAACTGAACCTTATCCCGCAAAAAAGCTTAGCATAATGAAGCAGAATTCGAAGCACTCTATTCAACTTGATGCAGCTGAATTGCGTCAACTGTTTCACTCCGGCAAGCGCAAAGAATTTGTAGCTGGAGTGCGTCTGGCACTGCGGCAGATTTTGGCAAAACTACATGTGGAAGGCCACTATGATCAAGTCATAACCCTGACAAAGCAGGATCCTTGCTATCGAGAATTGAATAACACCTGGGAGGAACTGAAGCCAGCGGTTCGGAATCAGAAATGGCAAGAACTCATGAAACGACTGGTCCAGATCGCCTATGGTACTCGGCCATACTGCTTACGTTGCGGGAACTGTTGTCACCTGGGAAGCCCCTCCCTGCACCCGGAAGATACAGAACTTCTGAGTCGGGGCGTACTATCAACCCGGCAGATCTACACCCTCAGACGCGGTGAACCTGTCAAATTTAACCTTGACGGGCGTCTCGGCGCCCTTCCCAGTGAACTGCTCAAGCTCAAGCAACATCAGGAGAAGCACCACTGTATCTTTTATGGAAAAAACCAGAGAGGCTGTACCATTTATGACCACCGTCCCCTTCAATGTCGCGTTCAGGCATGTTGGGCCCCTGAAGGCTTAGAGGAACTCTGGCAACAAGCAAAACTCACCAGGCGTCACCTCATCAAGGAAGACCAGGATTTGCTGGAAATATTGGAAGTCCATGATGAGCGCTGCGATCCCAGAAAATTAGACGCAGCCTTTACCCGGTTGCACGATACCGGAGATTTGGCAGCTTTAGATGAGGTGCTGGACCTACTCCGCCAGGATACTGCCATCCGTGCTTTTGTCACAAAAAAACTCAACCGTGAGGACGAAGAACTGGATTTTCTGCTGGGTCGGCCACTGGCAGAGATCGTTCGTGCCTATGGGATGAAGGTCGAAAAGGATGAAAATGGTGTGTATCACCTGGTTTCAGACCAATAAAGAATCCAGACCCAAAGGACCCGGCTTAGGACTGCCCCCTGAGCGGGCTTCCATACTCTTTCCCCCTTGCAGCAGTCTGCTGGAGTGATGGAGTAGTGGAGCATTGCAAAATATCAAATTCCAAGCACCAAATTACAAACAAATCTCAAATTCCAATATTTAATGACCAAAACAGATTTGGAATTTTGAAACTGGGGCCCCGCAGCCTTACTCTTGTTAGACTCTTGCTGTTGTTGGGTGGGATTTTGTTGATTACAGCCACAGTTTTTTCGGCAGAGATGGACCGGCATAGTTCAGCTGAGGCGACCACCCCAACTGTCACAAACTCTACCCAACCCACAATATCCTACCCTGCTCCAGTTGTAGGCTATAGGATCGTTAACACCTATCCTCATGACCCAAGAGCCTTCACCCAGGGGTTGGTTTTTGCAGAC
>JAUWKY010000059.1 GCA_030613915.1 Syntrophobacterales bacterium | reverse complement strand
CTTGGGTTACATCCACTCCAGCGCTCTAAACCGAGAGGGTGGCCTCTCTTTTGGTTCTTGGCAGGGAGTGCTAGAGCTGCTGAATAAAATGATTGTTTGGAAAACGTAGGTGTTGTACAAGATGTAGGATCAGTGGACCGTTTCAGAATAAACCCTAACGTTGACTGTATAACCATCGACTGGCGAGAGGAGGACTTTCCATATTGGGGGGGGGAGAACATGGTTACAAACACCGAAAGACGAAGTTACCCGAGAGCCGAAATCAGATGGCCTGTCACCATCAAGCCCGCTCAGGGTATCATCGAGGCCAAGCTGAGAAATCTTGGGATCGGCGGTGCTTACATCCACTGTGAGCAGACACTTGAACCCGGAGAAGCCGTTACCTTAACGATTCAGCCCCCAACCGGTTCGCCCCTTACTATTACCGCTAAGGTGGCTTGGGCAGGTAAGGTCCTGGCACTTGGGGTGGGAGTTCACTTTGTTGAGATGTCTGACCAGGATCGCCAGTTCATTTCCGCGACTGTGTCGAAGCTCCTTAGCGACACCGGTATAGCATAACAGAGGGATGATTGATCTTCTTGTCTCAGGTCTCTACTGCTGATGCTCGAGTGCGAAGGGTTGGCTTTTCGAGAGCCAATATGCGAAAATAATAAAGCGCAGCGCCGAAGAGTAGGTCTGCAACATCAGGGTTAACAATGTTGAGAGGTAGTAACAAATGACCAGCGGGAAAAACACACGCTGTTATCCTTCAGGTGAAAGAAAAATCGAGTGCAAGATCAGCCGCGAGAAAATCCTGGTCTTCCAACAAAATGGCAGCGGGGAAAGGAAAATACAGGGTATAAGAAGATACGGAAAAGAGCTCTTTATCATCGAGACTGTCTCCATTGATGAGGGCTTGCCTCCGATTCTGGACGATACCCGGGACTACTTACCATCCGACATTCAGGCTGACCTCGTTTTGGATTTCTTGAAACATCCAGACCTCTCCCACGACCTTGCCGTTGCCTGCCGTGCTAGAAACATTCCCATCGTAGCCTCAGGTAAGAAACTTCGGGTAAAAGGGGCTTTGACCCCCCCCACCTGATGCGGCCTTTCCAGGCAGGTCGGCCTGGGTCAATATGGTGAACATTTTGGCGCGCCGGAGTTTGCTGTGGAGATAACGAACGGCAAGATCGACCGCATCCAGGTCTGCCGAGGTGCACCTTGCGGAGCAACCTGGGACGCTGCCAAGCGGGTAGAGGGATTGCCCGTAGAAGAAGCAGAGACACGCATTGGCCTGGAGACACAATTCTTCTGCTATGCAGATCCCTCTGGCTGGGATCCAATACATGGTAAGAGTCCGGTGCACTTCGCCGGTGAAGTGCACATTGCAGCATTGAAAAAGGCGCTTCGGAAAGAAAAATCGTAGAAATTGTTAAAATCGTCAAACATTTCGTAATCCGAAATCCCAAGCACCAAATTACAAATAAATTCCAAAATCCAAAATCCAATGACCCAAACAGCATTGGAATTTCGAATTTCGGTCATTGTGATTTATTTGTTATTTGTGATTTGTTTTTTGGAATTTCTATCAATTTCCGCCTCTCCACGTAGGTTCGAATCTACCTGCTGCTAGCTGCCAGCTGTCTTTCCCTATGCTCCATGCTCTATGCCCTATGCCTTCCCCAATTCAGGCACGTCCCTTGCTATTATCTCAAAACGAGTATTATCTGTGTCATCCACGGGTGTTGTTTTCTACTGGTTTTAGTTCGTCACCGTGGTGGAAACGTGCCTCCCCGGGAGTCAGCCCGAATGTGAGGTGATAAAATGTCTCGGTGCGAAATATATGCTGAGTGTTGGTTTTATCGGAACAAAATAGATCCGCAATCTCAAGCATTTGAGTTACTCCAAAAATACTGCCATGGAGACCACACCACTTGTGCGCGCTACCAATTCTCGCAATCTCTGGGGGCTTTCTATGTCCCGAAGGGTTTGCTACCCAACGAAATCAGAAGGATCAAACCAGTTATCCGTAGTTTGCTCTGAGAGCCAGTCCTCCGTATCCTGTCCTTCACCCGATGTGTCCAAATTCATACCTTTACCCTAACGTTGCAAACCTCCACCTGGATGATACCCGGAGGGGTAGTTTTGGAACAATTTGTTTCCAGACCGCGGTTGATCAAGATTCCCCTATTGACTGAAACTCATCATTTCACTATCTTAACCCTAACGTTGCATACCCACGCCGAGGAAAAACGCGTCAGAGTGCGCCAGATGTGGAGCGCGCGCAGGCTGGGACAGGATGAACAGTACTTGACCGTACGTGAGATCCTGTCCGAGGCGAGCACGCTCGCAGATGGCGCACTATCACGCGAGCGCAGCGATTTTTACCGATTTGGGTATGCAACGTCAGGGTAAACAGTCATAATTAGATATCCGGGCTAGGACAGATTAGATTGAAAGGGGAGAGATCATGTACCGGAAACCATCGCTTTTCGTCCTATGTTCATTGTTGCTTCTGCTTTCCGCCTGCGTCTCCAAATCAAAGTATGTACAGCTTGAGACCGAGCACGCCGACGCCAAGGACCAGCTAAGATACACGGAAACCAGACTCGGCTACACTGATGAAAGCAGAGAAAAGTGTATCGACAGCTTGGCAGATTGCCAGGGCAGATTCAAAGAAAAGGAAGGTGAAAAAGTACAGCTCTCACAAGAAAGGGAAGAGCTGCAAGTCAGTCTAGAAGAGAGCGAAACCACTATTGCAAAACAGACAAAAGTTATCAGAGACCTCCACGCCACCAGGATTAAAATTGAGAGTAGCCTGAAAGAGCAGATTGAGAGCCAGGAAATCAAACTTGAGGAAATAGAGGGCAAGTTGAAAGTCACCCTGGTGGACAAGATTCTATTTGATACCGGCAAGGTGGAGCTCGCCAAAAGAGGTAAAGAGGTGCTCCTGGAGCTTGCAGACACCTTGAGAGAGAACAAAGACCAGAACATAGTGGTAGAGGGACATACAGACGATGTCCCCATCGGCTTGGGGTTGATAGAAAAATATCCCACCAACTGGGAACTGTCAGCTGTCAGAGCAGTAGGAGTAGTGCGCTTTCTCCAGGAAAAAGGCTGGCTGGAGCCAGAAAGGCTCACGGCAACTGGCTACAGCTACTACAAGCCAGTGGCGGCCAATGACACCGCTGAAGGGAGGCGTCAGAATCGGCGGATAGAGATCATCTTGGTGCCAAAGCGATGAACCTTAGTGAGCGGTAGGCAGTTCCGATTCACACAAAGAATCCCTCTGCCTACTGTACACTGCCTAGCTTCCATGATTCACAACTGACAACACAATCCCAACTGCCTTTTCAAGAGAAATTACACCCGTGTTCACAGTCAGATGGAACAGAAGTGGACTGTCGTAGTCTTCCCCACATACTGAGCGATGGAACCATGTCTGCTTTCTGTCTCTTCTTTCCAATACTCTCTGGGCCTGTGAGGGGGTAACTCCCAGCTTTTCCACTGCATACTTCTTGCGATGATCCATGGGGGCAATCAGCCGAAAGCGGTAACAATTTTTCATATCTCGCAGAAAATAGTGAGCCGCCCGTCCAATGATAACGGCGCCGTCTTCTTTGGCCACACCAAGAATCAGGCTCTGCAACCTATCCTGGTACTCGTTTTCTTCCACCACGGTTTTGTCATATCCAACGATTCGCTGAATATATTTTTTGCTGAACAAGTTTGCGAAAAGATTGGATATTCGGTACTCGCGGCTCTGTTCAAATGACTCCAGGGTCCCTTCTGACACCTGCAATCCTTCGGCGATTTTCTGAAAAAGAGACTTGTCAACATAGTGATAGCCGAGCCTTCTGGCAAGCAACCGGCCAAGTTCTCTACCACCTGAGGCAAAGCTCCTGGAGACTACTATCACAGCCATTGCTTCTCCTCCTGTTCTAAGGATAACCTCTTCCCCTAATCTACCACAACTTAGAGAGATTTCGGATTGCGAATTGCGGATTTAGAAATTCGAAATTGGAATTATGCCCATATCCTTTACCCTCTGCCCCATACCTTCGGAAAACCCAAACTCCAAACACAAATCTCAGTGTTTTAGGTGTCGGGTTCATTCAGGTACCAGGTGTCAGGGGTGAGAAGCACAAGAGCTGAAATCTGACCCCTGAACACTGAAACCCCCCTTTTGTACTGAACAGTGTTGACAAAATGATCAATGTTCAGTAAAAAATAAAAGTATGAGTATCAAGGAACGAAAAAAGCGCGATGCAGGCAAGATGCGAAGTCGCATCCTCAAGGCTGCTATGCAGCTTTACGTCAAAGGCGGCTACGAAAATGTCACCATGCGTCGGATTGCGGCAAAGATCGAATACAGCCCTGGCACAATATACCTCTATTTCCAAAACAAAAACGACATCATGCTGCAGCTTTGCTACCAGGGCTTCGAGCGGTTTCTGGCGCACCAAGATAAATTGGAGAAAATAGCCGACCCCCTGGAGAGACTGTCAGCTGGAGGCCGTTATTACCTTGCCTTCGCCCTGGAGAATCCCGAACTCTACGAACTCATGTTCGCCACCAAGGAGATCTTCAAAGAGTCGGGGCCAGACGAAGAGTCCGTGCCCCTGAGGGCTTTCCGGAAATTCGCAGAAAATGTCAAAGCCTGTTTAGATGCTGGAGTTTTTTCAGATGGTCAAGTGGAAACCACCGCAATCGCTCTTTGGGCCACCCTGCATGGGCTTGCGTCACTACTGATTAAGGGGCGACTTCGCTTTCTTCCTGAAGAGAGCTTGGCTAAGGTTGTTGAACAAGCGTTTGCTTTTAGTCTGCGGAAGAGGGGAGAGTAACGTTTTTCCTCGACATAGGTATGCAACATCAGGGTTGATTCAGTTTTTCCAAAGGGGTTTGTGATGAAGACCACTGCTCTATGCAAGATAATTGTATTTTCTGTTGCTATCATCACTGTCCTTCAGTCGGTTGAGGCGGTGGGTAGCGAAATTGTGCTGCCTTCAGCACCAGGAGACGTTGTTGTCGCCAAGCCCGCCATGCGCAGGGTCAGGCTCACCGGTTACACCAGGGCAAGATACGTAATGGATATCGTCAGTGAGGAAGCAGGACGTTGCGTCAAAGTCACCGCTGACGTGGGTGACCAAATCGGAAAAAACGGCTTGTTTGCCGTGTTGGACACAACCTTCATCGATCTCGCCCTCAAGAAAAACCGGGTGGATCAAGCGCGGTTAACAAACATAATCGCTTTTCACGCCAAGGAAGTCGGTCGTTTTGAGAAGCTGGTAGAGCGGGAGACTGCTGCTCAGTCAAGACTAGACGAAATTCAGAATAGCCTGGACCAGGCTGAATTTCAAATCAAGACGCTCAAAGTACAGGAGACTGAGCTCAAAGAACGGCGCAGTCGTCACCAGATTAAAATTCCTCAGGGCTGGTCCATTATCCTGCGTGACGTGGAGCCGGGCGAATGGGTATCAGTGGGCAAACATCTCGGCAAAGCAGGCGATTTTCGTACTTTGCTCGTACCGTTCGCCCTGTCGCCCGAGGAATACCGCGCGCTCAAAAACCTCAAAGGACCAATTGAATTGGTCTTGCCCGGAGAAGGCCAAAACACTATCTCACTCAAAGCCTCGATGGCCCGCATTTCCCCGGCTTTCGATCCTGAAACGCGCAAAATCAACGTGGAGCTTGCTGTAACCGAAACCCTTTCCGAAAATCGAGGTGGGTTGCGTGCAGAGCTCACTCTCGGAATTCCCGATCCATCTGGGGCTGTTCTCATTCCTGCTGCAGCAGTTGCAGAACGCTATGAGGAATTCTGGCTCACGCGGGCCAATGGTGAGAGGGTCAGAGTCCTATTTCTCGGTGATGGGCCGGATAACACCTATCGGGTCCGCGCTTCTGAATTAAAGCCCGGAGACAAATTTAGGGTCAAGCCCTAACAGCAAATCATGAAACCTTTCTTTCGTTACGTCCTACGACAGGCCGTCCTGGTCAATTTACTCTTCGTGCTGGCCATGGCCGTCGGCCTGTTTTCCCTTTTTGATCTGCCTGTTGAACGCTATCCAGATGTCCACATGGGCAAGGTGCAGATAAATACCGTACTTCCGGGCGCTTCTCCCGAAGAGGTAGAATCCCTTATTACCGATGAAATTGAAGAGGCCTTGGACGACCTGGAGTCTGTGGAGTTCATCCGCTCCACCTCTTACCGTGAACGATCGATGATAATGGTGAAATTCATCGATGACACAGACTATGACAGACTTTATGAGGAGTTGCGCCTCAAAGTCCTCAGCATCATGAACGAGTTGCCCAACGGCATCGACCCGCCACGATTTAATGAGATCAGAGTCAGCGAGTGGCTACCCGTAGCATCGGTCAATCTCATCGGCGATCGTACCAACCGCGCCCTTTCCTTGATGGCAAAGGAGATGAAGCTTCATCTGCGCCAGATACCCGGCGTCAAAGAAGTACAGTTGAATGGAGAATATATCAGGGAGTTCCATGTCTATTTGAATCCCCGGCTCCTGGACAAATACGGTGTCACGTTCGACGAGGTGGCACGGGCGCTCAGCGAGGCAAACATTTCCCTGCCGGCCGGCGACTACACCGACGATGGCGGCGAATTCGTCATAGTTGTGGACGAACGCTACCGATCCCGCCAGCAAATCGTAGAAACTATTATTCGACGAGACAGCGACGGCTCTTTCTTAAAGGTTGGAAACGTATTGTCATCGGCTCGCATCTCCTACCGGGACCCGTACGTCATCACCTCGGTTAACGGCAAAGATTGTGTCACTTTGAGGATTATTAAAACTGAGGATGGAAATGCCCTTGACATCGTGCCGATGGTTGAAGAGATCGTGGCCCGTTTCCAGCCGCTACTGGAAAAGGAAGAAGTGGAAGCGGTACTGACCCAGGACCAGCGCGTCTACATAGATGATTCCATTTCCACGCTGGGAATGAATCTGCTCGTTGGTATCTGTCTGGTTAGTGTCCTCATCTTATTTTTCATGGGGCTGCGCAACGCCATTCTCACCATGGTTGGCATCCCGTTCTCCTTCCTGGTGACCATGATCATTATGTGGCTCTTGGACAGTTCTCTGAATGAAATTACCTTGTTTTCGTTTGTTCTGGTGAGCGGCATCGTCGTTGACGATGCCATTGTAGTAGTTGAAAATATCTACCGCCACCTGCAAGAAGGCGAGCCCCTCGAGGAGGCTGTAATCAATGGGGTTTCAGAGGTTGCAGCTCCTGTGATTGCTGCGACTTCCACCACTGTGGCAGCCTTCCTGCCCATGCTGATCATGTCCGGGTCCACGGGAGAATTCTTTGCCCAGATCCCTATCGCAATTTCCGCCGCCATTGTTGCCTCACTGTTCGAATGTCTAATCATTCTGCCGTTGCATTTCATGGATTGGCCGGGGTGGCGTTCCGCTGAGAAAGAGGCCGTCAAACCTAAGCCGGCCAGCAAAGAACGTTGGGTCATGTCCTTGCTCCTAAAAGGAACCAACAAGCTTGTCGACTTCACCTTTCGCCACCGCTTCAAAACTCTTGGCTTGGTAGTGGTGGCCTTTGTTGCTTCGGTATTCATTTTGACCGTTTCAATATCGGGGAAAATTCCTCTGATCAAAATCAAATTTTTCCCTGATGAGTACACCTATTACTACATTGAGCTGGAAGGCCCGGTGGCAACGCCCATCGAAACAACAAACCGAAAACTCAAAGAAATCACAGAGTTCATTTTGCCCGGCAGACACGGCCAGCTAAGATCCGCCACCGGGATGGCCGGATTCTATGTTAACGAGGACTACCAGCCGGTCTATGGCAGCAACCTCGGCAATATCTACGTGGAAATGCCCAGGAAAGAGGAGCAGAATTTTCCTGAAAATCACAAAAACGATCCCGTTGTCCATCTGGACTATGTGCGAAAGCAGCTTGCTCGCTTTGAACAAGACGGCTGGACCGTCCGTGTGCGGCCGGAAAAAAGCGGACCGCCCACGGGCAATGACATTAACGTGCGCGTGGTCGGCCCTGATCCTGAGATGGTTAAAGACCTGGCAAAGGACGTCTATGGTTTTCTGAGTAGCAACGATAAGATCGCACCACACCTGATCGACCTGAGTGACAATCTGGGGAGGCCGAACCGCGTCTACAGGTTCCGGGTGAATAAGGAGCGCGCCGCTGAATACGGGCTCACACCCCTTGCTGTCTCTCGGCTTGCTGCTTCAGTACTCGACGGCCGCTTCGTGGGCGATTTCCGCACCCATGACGAGGACATTGACCTCAAACTCAAGATAGATAAAAAATACCTCGATGCCCCTGAAGCAGCTCTATCAATCCCTATACTACAACACCCTTCAGGACCATTGCGGTTGGGAGATGTGACCACAACAGAATCATATATTGAGCCAAACAAACTTGACCGCTATCAGAACAACCGTGCCATTACTTTGACCGCCAACATTAGACCCGGTGCTCCAATCTCAACACCCGCGGTGATCAATAGTATCCGTCCTTACTACCAGGAAATAAAGGAAAAATATCCAGGCGCTGAGATAAGTTTCTCGGGTGAGTTCGAATCCACCCGGCGCTCCTACACTTCCCTGGCCTATGCTTTCTCTGTTGCCTTGCTCATTATGTATTTGATCATGGCTACCCAATTCCGTTCATACCTTCAACCCCTTATTATCATATCTGCTGTGGTTTTCTCGCTGATCGGCGTCGTCTTCGGGAAACTCGTCACCCAGGGCCTCTTCACCGTGAACAGCTTTATAGCTGTTGTGGGCGTCACCGGCGTGGTGGTGAACGACGCACTGGTACTCATAGATTTCATCAACAGAAGCTACCGCAGCGGCATGTCACGCCGGGAAGCTATTACACACGGCATCCGCATCCGGCTTCGACCCATCTTGCTCACCACTCTCACCACTTCTTTGGGCCTCGCCCCCATGGCTCTCGGCATTCCAAGCTATTCAGTGGTCTGGGGCAGCATGGCCTCCACCTTTGTGACCGGTCTCTGCACCGCTACCTTCCTGACCCTTTTCATCGTACCTATCGAGTGGGATCTCCTGATGGGGCTGAAACTTAGGTGGGAAAGCTGGCGGCAAGAACGGGCATTGGGTTTTGAGCAATAGCAAAAAAATCTCGCCGGTTTCACTGGCAAATATTGCG
>JAUWKY010000161.1 GCA_030613915.1 Syntrophobacterales bacterium | reverse complement strand
CATGCCGACAATATAGCATAAAGGGTCCGTCGCTGAGAATGTTCTTGCCACCGCTTGCAGATTAGAATTAAGTACACCCTGCATTTCCTTGACTTAACCGGATCGGACGATAGAATGAGATGTCGTTTGCATTGTTGATGCAACTGACTACGGACTACTGACCACGGACATGATCGGAGATCATAATGACCGCTGAAATCCTGCCTGCGGGCAAGCTTAGACCTGAATACTTAGCAAGACTCCTGGGCTATATTTCTCAGGCGCCAGATTTGGTGGTAGGACCCGCAGTGGGAGAGGATGCTGCGGTAATTGATCAGGGCAATCGATATCTGGTGGTTACCACTGATCCCATCACCTTCGCTACGGAGCACTGCGGTTGGTATTCGGTGTGCGTAAACGCTAATGATATAGCAGCCTGCGGTGGCACGCCACGCTACTATTCAGCAGCAATTATTTTGCCGGAGGGGCAGACCAGAATAGAAGACGTTGAAGCCCTTTTTGCGGAGATCGAGGATGCCTGCCGGCAGATGGATGTTCTCTGGGTGGGTGGGCATACAGAGGTAAGCCCGGCGGTGAACTCTGTGCTGGTGGCCGGGCAGATGATTGGCGAGGTTGCCCCTGAACACTTGTGCCGGAGCAGTGATGCCAAAGCGGGGGATGCTCTCGTACTGGTAAAGGCAGCGGCTATTGAGGCAACTGCCATCATTGCCACCGAGAAGGCGGAGGAGGTGGGGGCGGTACACGGAGCCGAAATGACGAAAATGAGCCAGGATTTTCTCTTTGCCCCTGGAATCAGTGTTGTGCGTGAAGCAATGCTAGCTCGCAATTTTCCGGTGCGTGCCATGCACGATCCCACTGAAGGTGGGGTGGCCACCGGGATAAGGGAAATGTGCCTGGCCTCCAACTGCGGCGTCGTGGTGGAGGCAACCGCCATTACAGTGCTGCCTGAGACAGCGGCACTCTGCCAACAGTTCGGCCTCAACCCCCTGGGGGCGATCTCTTCTGGCGCCCTTCTTCTAACTATACCGGCGGAAGTGGCTTCGGATCTTATTCGTGAGTACGATAATGCAGGTATTCAAGCAAGAGTAATAGGCGAAATTGTGCCTCCTGGGGTAGGACTGCAATTGCAAGAAGCGGAAGGTGATGCGAGACCTCTGCCCGAATTCGTTGTGGATGAAATAACGAAACTGTACAAATGATTATTTCGAATTTCGAATTACGCCTATGTATTTAGCTCCGCAGGATAACGACATGCCCCCTCTCCCCGCAAGAGACTGTGTCGCAATTCGTCATCCCGGCCAAGTCCCGCAAAGCGGAACGCGAGCCGGGATCCAGACAACGTCCCCGCGAAGGCGGGGAACCAGACACCAAATGACGTTATTGAACTTTCACTGAATTCCCCTTCGACTTCGCTCAGGGTGGTGAGCCTGTCGAACCACGGATCTCGCCCACCTTAGGTGGCCTCGTCCGGAATGACGGGTTCGGCGAATTGTGACATAGTTTCCAAGGGGAGAAGAGATCTTTGCGGAGTTAAGTGCATAGGCGTTTCCAACATTCAATGACCCAAACATATTTGGAATTCTCTTTTTTTTTAAGATGATGTGAAGGTTTGGGATTTTGAAACTGGGGACCCGCCCGCAGGGTGGGGAGTCCAAGCGAAGCGCGGACAATTTCGGTTCCGCCTTCGGCCCAGCGGGGCCTACGCCCTGGCGGGAAGCTCGCTCCTACATTTATTGATTATTTACTTTGTGTTCTTTGTGCACTTTGTGGTGGAGCCTGCTTATTGCTCTATTGGATTGTATTGCTCTAGAACTGGGATCAGTTCATCAAAATGGGAGACATGATGAGCTGCCTTAAGCTCTTCATTGCGGTAAGCGACAAAAAGTACGCCTGCGCGTTCACTTGTCTCCCGGTCAACATCAGAATCACCAATGTAGCATGCTTCTTCAGGCATGATATCAAAATAGGAAAGAATTTTGATGACTGATTCTGGGTGTGGCTTGGGATTGTGCACATCAAGGGATGTAACCACCAGATCAAAATATGGATTCAGTCCAAATCTCTCCAGCAACTGGCCCATTGTCCGGGTTCGGCTGGTGGCGATGGCAGTCTTGTAGTGACGGCGGAGCAGCTCCAAACACTCCATTAAGCCAGGCTCCAAAGTAAGCAACTCTATGAGGGGTTCATAGTCCATTTCCTGCCACAACCGCTCTGCCTCCCGAATCAGACTGTCATCGCCGAGGAGAAATTTCAGAGACTCTTGAAGCGTGTGGCAGTGTACGTAATCGAGCTGGTCCTCGTTGAGCGCCCCCTTGTTAAAGTGAGACAGAAACTGATTATACAGGCTGGCATTTGCCGCTCGCGAGTCAACGATTACGCCATCACAGTCGAAGATTACAGCCTTGATGGCTCCATCGGAACCGAACTCTCCCTTGTCAACGGTGTTCCTACTCATCTTCCTCCCAGAGTCTCTCGCTTTTGATTCCCTTCAGGAAACGTTCGTTGCTGCTTCGATTCTTCTTAAGCTGCCGGAGGAATTTTCGCATCTCACCATCCGGAAACATGGAGTTGAGATCGCGCTCTGCTTCCCGAAATACCCGGTTCAGGTCCACATTTTCTGCCTCAGTTTCGGTTTCTTCCTCTTCTAGATTCTCACCCTGCTCTTCGTCCATGCATCCCTCCGAAACTGCCAGTTATTAGCCAGTCGTCAACTATCCTCAGTGATTTATTAAAAAAGGGCATCTTATCCTATTTAGACAAGATGCCCATGATAAACGTGTTTCTGTGAACTAAAGCTTCGTGACGTTCTCGGCCGCAGGGCCTTTGTTGCCCTCTCCCACGTCAAAGCTCACCCGGTCACCTTCATGAAGAGTTCTGAAACCGGACATGTTGATGGCGGAGTGATGAACAAATATGTCCCCACCCTCATCTTGCTCAATGAAGCCGTACCCTTTCCTTTCACTAAACCACTTAACAGTTCCTTCTGCCACAGCGAAAACCTCCTAAAAAATTTTGTTCCAAGCCCCAGGCCGCCACTCTGGCAATGGAAACAATCCTCAAAAGCCTAACTGACTTGCGAACGAAAACGCTTAAGCAGTTTTATATAGTACAGAAAAGTACAGGGGTCAAGCGCGGAAAAGAGTCGAGGAGTTCTTGCTCACCTTCCACAACCGCAACTATTTTACCCGAAAGGTAATCCGTCCTCGAGTCAGATCATACGGTGACAGTTCAACTGTCACCTTGTCTCCGGTAACAATCTTTATGTAATACTTGCGCATCTTGCCGGAGATATGGGCCAGGACCCGGTGCCCGTCGGCCAATTCCACCCGAAACATGGCATTGGGTAGGGTCTCCACCACTGTCCCCTCAACCTCTATTGCTTCTTCCTTTGGCATTAACTCCCTCAATGAAAGGGCCCCTTCAGCCTTTTGTGCTGAATCCTCAAAGTGAGCGGCCCTGGTTTTAAATGTACACAAATTTAAGTGAAGTGCTGTTAAATCGAGCTAACTAAAGCTTAAATAATCTCATTTGTCAATGGCTGAGGATGAATCATGAAAAATACGCTTACCACCAAACATTGATGACTTAAATATCTATGGGCTCAATCAGGCGATGCGGTCAGCGGCCGATTGGAGCCGCAAAGGGACAGCAAAGCTGTTTCGTTGGGGCTCCAATGAATTGCTAGGCCCTTGGTTTACGGCATGGTAGCCATCCTCGCAAAGTTTCCCAGCGCTTTCTCTATTTTCTTAATAATTTCGTCACATTCCTTTATGCTGTGGCGGCTTGCCAGATATTTCGGGTCATTATAGGATAGCCATACTTGCCCCGCTTCATCTTGCCAGATGAGAGCTTTTTGGGGTAGATCGATGGCAACGCTCTGGCCACACTGCATCAGTGGTGTGCCCACCTTAGGATTGCCGAAGATAATCAATTCGGTCGGGCGTAGCTTTTTCCCAACCTTTTGCGCCCCCTCTGCATGATTGATTCTTATAAACACAGTCATGCCTTTTTCCCTTAGTATGTTTTCGAGGCGGTCCACTGTGGTCTTTACATCATGGGAACTTTTTATGCTAATAATGCCATTGTCAGCATAAGTCACTGAAGCAAAGAAGAATATTGCCATGAGGGTGCAGAGTAAATATCGCATAGTTGATCCTCCTCTTCGGTTTAATCAAGAACAAATGAAGCCTAACCGTTAATTGGGCAAAATTTCTTTTGCATATTCTCATAATAATTGCAAAATAACAAATTCCAAGCACCAAATCTTTACCTGCAAAGCCATGCACCTCTGACCCCCGCCAGGCGGGATACTGGATAAAAAGTCGTGTACATTTAGATAGTTGACTTTCTGGTGTTTTCATTGCAAGCAATATGTAATAAACTGAAGTTTTGTATACATTATTAATGTACTGGCCTAGCTGAACTATACCCTCACATCTATGGACGGAATGGGTTTCGAAACTACCAAAACAAAAAACCTTTAAATCTTGCTATGCGAAAATGGACACAATAACCTACGATACGCTGGTGATCGGCAGTGGCATCGCCGGCCTCACCTTCGCCCTCAAGATAGCGGATCGCCGCAAGGTTGCGGTGGTGACAAAGAAGGAGAAGGTCGAAACCAGCACCAATTACGCCCAAGGAGGAATCGCTTCGGTGCTAAGCCCTGACGATTCTTTTGACCTCCATATTCAGGATACCCTGAACTCGGGAGACGGCCTGTGTAATCCTGATGTGGTCGAGATGGTAATTAAAAACGGCCCCAATCGCATCCAGGAACTGGCCGAAATGGGTGTACGCTTTCAATTGAGTCAGCAGGATACCGTCCCTTTCGATCTCGCTCGCGAAGGCGGGCATTCCCGTAGCCGCATCGTCCATTCCCAGGACATGACCGGCAGGGAGGTGGAGAGAGTTCTGGTTGCCATGGCCGAGAACCATCCCAACATTTCGATTTTTGAAAACCATATTGCCATCGATCTGATTATCGAATGCCACTTGCTCAAGAGGGGGTTGCGGACCACCCAGCGCCAGGAGCGCTGCTGGGGAGCATACGTTCTCGATATTGAGGGAAATCGTATCCTCACCTGTCTGGCAAGAGATACTTTGCTCTGTACTGGCGGTGCTGGCAAAGTGTATGTCTACACCAGCAACCCGGATGTGGCCACAGGAGACGGTGTAGCCATGGCCTACCGAGCCGGGGCAGAAATAGCTAACATGGAATTTGTCCAATTCCACCCCACCTGTCTTTATCACCCCCACGCAAAAAACTTTCTCATTTCTGAAGCGGTGCGTGGCGAGGGGGGACGTCTCATTGACAAACGAGGCCATGATTTCATGGCTAAATACCACCCACTCAAGGATTTGGCCTGTCGTGACGTTGTAGCCCGCGCCATAGACACCGAGATCAAACAAAGCGGTGACGACTGCGTATACGTTGATATCAGCCACCGTGACGCTGATTTCCTCCGGCGGCGATTTCCTGGCATTAATGAAAAGTGCTTGTCTCTTGGGATCGACATCACCCGGGATTCCATACCTGTCGTTCCCGCGGCCCATTATATCTGCGGTGGTGTGCGGACCGATAAATATGGACGCACCAGCATCCAGCATCTTTACGCCCTGGGAGAATCGGCCTGTACTGGGCTTCATGGAGCCAACCGCCTGGCCAGCAACTCTCTCCTGGAAGCTCTGGTCTTCGCGCACAATGCTGCTGCAGACATTAACAGCCGGCCCAGTGCACCCACAGAAAAAGTCTCCTTTCCCGTAGTTCCACCCCTGGAGATGCCGTTGAACGCCAATGACAGCGAGATGGTGCTTATCGCCTATAACTGGGACATAATCCGGCGTCTGATGTGGAACTACGTGGGTATCGTCCGTAAAGACAACCGTTTGCGTCTGGCACAAACTCACTTAGCCCAGATTCAACGGGAGATTAACGAGCACTACCCAAACATCAGCCTCAACAGTGATCTCATTGAACTGAGGAATCTGGCT
>JAUWKY010000100.1 GCA_030613915.1 Syntrophobacterales bacterium | reverse complement strand
GTAACCGTGGATCGGGTTGATTTGCTCTTCGGTCCCTACAGCAGCCCCCTCACCTTTGCTGCTAGCACAGCATCCGAACAGCACCAGGTGCCATTCATAGCAATCTGTGCCAATTCCCCAAAGGTCTACAACCGTGGTTTCAAGTGGATCGTCTGCGTAATCGATACCGCATCCAGATACACCTATCGCTATTGGGAGATGATCCAAGCAGAAGGCAAGGCCAAATCGGTGGGATTCGTGGTGGAAGACACTCTCCATCCTGTGGGAGTGTACAAAGGTTCGCGGCAATTGGCAGAGCAGGCAGGGCTCAAGGTGCTGGCTGGCGAAGTGCTCCCTCCGGATGTCGGCGACTTTACTCCCGTCATCCTCAAGCTCAAAAAGCTCGATCCCGACATTGTCTACGTATCTTCCAACATTCCTTTTGCAGTGGCCTTCATGAAACAGGCAAGAGAATTGAATCTCACTCCCCGGGAATTCCATGCCATACATCACAGCGGTGTGTTCCAGCAACCTTTAGGAGCTGCTGCCGACTACGTGGTGGGGCAGTCATACTGGGAGCCTGGCATGAAATACAGTAACCCAGAGCGCTTCCTGGCTCTCCTTAAAGAAGCAAAGATCGATCTGGATGACTATCCCTGGTCTCCGGCTTACATGATGGCCTTTGAAATCGCGGAGGCGGCTCTCGGTCAGGCGGGCACTTTGGAGCCTGCGGTCCTCATGAAGACATTGAAAGATTTGAGGATTACAACCATAGGTGGACCCATATGGTTCGCAGAGAACGGCGTTGGCGCAATTAACACATACCCATCTCAAATCCAAAACGGTACCTACCAGATCATCTGGCCATCTGAGGTGGCAACAGGGAAGCATATATACCCCACACCGGCTTGGGACGAACGATAAAAAGGCGCAAGGCGTGTGCCAGCAGGCAGAATCAAAGGCACGATGTGGGATATGAGTGTTTTAGTAAACCTTTGATTGCAATCGAATGGACCTAGTAACGTTCACCCAGCTGTTCCTTAGCGGCCTGCTCCTTGGCGGCATCTACGCCATGGTTGCTGTGGGCTTGGCCCTTTGTTTTGGGGTGCTCGGTCTGCTGAACCTGGCCCACGGAGGATTTCTTGTCCTGGCCGGCTTCACCTTTCAGGCCATTCATGAGTTCTGGCCCGCCGGCATCCTCCCAGGCTTTATCTTGGTGCCACTTATATTTGCCGGTCTAGGCTGGCTAACATTTCGCTGCCTCCTTCAGTCCTCCCTCAAACGTTCCTCTGATGCCTTATTGATCCCGGCATTGCTCATAACTCTTGGCCTGGCCTTTATACTGGAAGAAGGGACCTTAACTTTATGGGACCGCTCCATGGCTGGCTTGATGAGCCCATTCGGTACTATCAAACTGGGGCAGATTTATCTGCCCGGCAGTAGATTAGTTGTGCTTATCCTCATGCTGGCTATCTCAGCAGCTTTACAATTATGGCTCAGTCGCACCGACAGTGGTCGGCGTCTCCGGGCTCTTTCCCAGGAACCCACTGGGGCCACCTTGGTAGGGATCTCTCTAACTCGAGTCACTGGCGTCGCCTTCGCCATGGCTACCGCCCTTGCTGCCATGGCAGGCCTTTTTTACGTCACCCTGTTTACAGTCAGTCCTCATCTCGGCCTGCCATTAACACTGAAAGCGCTTTTTATTGTTGTCATAAGTGGAAGCGGATCCCTCACTCGACCACTCGCTGGTGGGCTGGCACTCGGCACTCTGGAAACCATGCTCGCTACACCTTTTGGGGCCCATTGGGCCAATTTCCTCTCTGTTGCCTTGCTACTCGCCTTCCTTTGCTGGCGACCTCAAGGATTGTTTATTGCCAGAGCAAATACTAGAAATAAATAACTATAACATACGAATATAAAAACAATAAACTTGTATTAGTTAAAGTACTCTATAAATTATAATCAGGCCCCCATACCTGGATGAGATGTTGCTGAAATCGAAAGATAAGCTTACAAAATTGAAACGGCTGGGCCTGGTCTTCATTGCCGTTTCTGGTCTGACCATACTCTTGCTTCTCGTCCCCAGCCTCTGGGGTGATTACGCCAGAATTCTTCTTTTTACCATCCTGCTGTATGTAACAATGGCACTGAGCTACGACGTGGTGGGCGGCCTGTTGGGTTATCTCTATTTGGGACATGGACTGTTCTTCGGCCTTGGCGCTTACACCACAGCACTGGCTCTAAATCAGAGCCAGCCGCTTCTTCTCGCCCTCCTGCTGGCGGCATGTCTGGCCCTACCGGCTGCTGCCCTTCTGAGCCTGCCACTCTTTCGCTTACATGGAGCCGTGTTTGCCTTGGCCACGCTGGGCCTCCTATTGCTGGGCGGCCAGTTGACAAATAACCTATCATGGTGGACCGGGGGGGCTGCCGGTCTTTCTCTGCCGCCAAACCATGACCCAATGTTGACCTATTCTCTTTCCTTAATCTTGAGTTTGATAGTAGTTGGGGTGCACTGGCTTCTCTGTGGATCGAGATTGGGGCTGAAGCTCAGCTCAATACGGGAAAGCGAAGAAATGGCCGAATCAGTGGGGATAAACTGCGGGCAAGTAAAAAGGCTGGCATTAATCTTCAGCGCAGTTCCGGCAGCCCTGGCAGGAGGACTGCATGCACGAGAGATATCTTTTGTGATCCCGGCGGAGGCTTTCGGCCTGGAAAATTCTCTTGCTCCGCTGCTTATGTGTTTGCTCCTCAAGCCAGGAACCACCTGGGGTCCTCTACTGGGAGCTCTCATCCTCTCCGCAGCCCAGGAATTTATCTGGACCACAGTGCCCAGCTTTCGCTTGAGCCTCTACGGCATTCTTCTTATTTTCATTGGAATACAGAGAGCAAGGCAGTCGTAGCCACTAGGCACTACCCAGCGGGCAGCAGGCAGGTTGGTTAATTAGAGAATTAGGGAATTAGAAAATTAGGGAATTGGGGAATTAGAGAATTAGTCAAAGAGTTAAGTCATTCACAGAATGCCGTTTACTAATAACCTAATTAACGACTTTTACGATTTCTACGATTTCTACGGTTTCAACGATTTACCGTTCACCGTTTACGATTTGACGAATTGACCAGTTGACTATTTGATGCTTTTCTTTCCTCATTCGAGCAGATATTCCCCTTCGTTATAATGCTGGGAGAATGTTGAGGCGGCACCTTTGAAAATATTCAACTGGGTTAAGACAAAATCGGCTACTTCCTGCCGCTTTCTTACGCTCAGTTCATTAAAGAGCTCTCTCATTTCTTCTAGGGAAGAGCACTCTTCCAGAGCTTGCCAAATCTCCTCAGCGTTATGGAAGTCCGATACCGCTTTTTCACCTTTGACCTGGGCCTGGTATTGTTGAAAAGTCTCTCTTGCCCTCTCCAGGGCACTGTCCATCCTCTTCTTGAGTTCGGCCACCGCCTGCTCGAACCCTTCCATTGTGTTACATTCAGGGGTCAGCGAAGCATACCCCTTTTCGTCTGAGGGGTAGGCCCTAACCACCAGTCGCATACGAGGCGGTGCCCCTTCTCCTTCCTCTGTCTCAATTAAGTCCAGTAATAACACCTCCCTAGTCATTTCCTTCCCCTTTCCAGATTATGGAGGATTTCCTCTAGCCCGAATAATTCAACGATAAGATGGGCCGGTCGCTTAGTCAAATCGTCAAACCGTAAATGGTAAGCAGTAGGCGGTAAGCAGTGGAGACTAGTTATTCGTTATTTGTTATCCGTTATCCGTAAAAACTCCGACTCTTGACTTTCGCCTTTCCTTTGAGCTGTGAGCTATCAGCCATGAGCTTCTAATATCTTCTGCCTGCTGCCTCATCCTAATTGAGTATCTAGTATCTAGCATCCAGTATCCAGCATCTAGCATCTAGCCGGTTAGCTTGACATGAATGCTCACCTGAAGTAGCCTATTATATTGGGACGGTCCAATAATCCTCTCTCTCCAAGGTGCCTAGATAAAAGGATAAATTGCAAACATGGCGAGAAAGGCAAAAAAGAAAAAAGAAGAAGCTAAAACTTTAGGGCAAGCTGCAGACTTCGCCTTCGAAGAAAGCGAAATGGCACCGCTGAAGAGCTACTCTTCTGACTCTCTCGTTCCCTATGACCCGCTCAAGCACTACCTCATGGAAATCAAACGGTATCCCCTTCTGAGCCGCGAGGAGGAAAAGCGGCTGGCCATTCGCTATAGAGAAAAGGGCGATATGGAAGCTGCTTATCGGCTCATTACCTCAAACCTGAGATTGGTTGTTAAGATTGCCCTGAGCTTTCAGCGCCACTGGATGCGGAATCTAATGGATCTGATTCAGGAAGGTAATATTGGCTTGATGCAGGCAGTGAAAAAATTCGACCCATACCGCGGTTTTAAACTCTCCTACTATGCCTCATTCTGGATCAAGGCTTACATCATCAAATTCATTATGGACAATTGGAAACTTGTCAAGATCGGCACCACCCAAGCCCAGCGCAAGCTTTTTTTCAATCTTCGTAAAGAAAAAGATCGCTTGCTGGCCATGGGATTTGAGCCGAGACCTAAGTTGCTGGCTGAGCGGTTGGATGTAAAAGAATCTGAAGTCATCGAAATGGATCAACGGCTGGGTAGCTGGGAGGTGTCTCTGGATGCTCCTATCAAGGAAGACTCAGACAGCGACCATCAATCCTTCATCCCGTCCGACGAGGTCGCGGCAGACGAACAGCTCGCAGATTTCGAAAGGAGAGAACTCCTCAAGGAAAAACTGGCCTCTTTCAGGACCACATTGCCGGAGAAGGAGCGATATATTTTCGACCACAGACTAATGGCCGAAGACCCAATGACCTTGCAGGAGATCGGGGACGTTTACGGGATCAGCCGTGAGCGCGTACGGCAGATACAAGTTAGAATTACCAAGAAAATCAAAACATATTTGCAGACAGAAATCGAAGGTATTGAAGATCTATATTCAGAGTTGCTTTAGCCCCAAAAAAAAGCCCCCAGCGATGCTTTTACCAAACACCGTTAGGGGCAACACGGTACGAACCGCGCAGACCTTTCTCTACTATACACAAATTGCGCTTAACCGCAATACGAAAAATTCGTATTTTATCATTTTTTTTCCGGCCTTTTTTCTTTTAACGAGGTATTCCCTTAATATATTTGTAAAAATCGCTATCTGTCGTCAAGATCATTCGAGTTTTTTGTTGGTCCTGTTCCCGGTAGAGTTCCAGGGTCTTAGAAAAGGAATAGAACTCTGGGTCCCGACTATAGGCATCGCCGTATATTTTCGTCGCCCTGGCGTCAGCTTTCCCTCGAGTTTCTTCCGCTGTGCGAAAGGCTTCCGAGGAGATTCGTTTCAGTTCCTTTTGCATCTCACCGTTGATTCTCGCCTTCTCGCCTTCACCCTCTGAGCGATACTGGGCAGCGATTCGTTCACGCTCGGAGATCATTCTTTCAAAAACCTTCTTGAGCACGCTATCCACGTAGTTAATCCGCTTGATCCGCACATCCACCAGTTCGATGCCGAATTCGGGAGTCAGTCTCGAAGCAGACTTCAGCATTGCCCTGGTGATCTTCTCTCGTCCCACTTGCAAAGGACGACTCACTTCCTCCACTTCTTTCTGAGTGTAGCCAGCATCGGCTATCTGCGCACCCACCATACCAGCCCAACCCTCGCTGCGCACCAGTTCCACCAAATCGTTCTCTGATACAGCGTCCCGGACCACAGAGTCGATAATACCATCCAGCCTTGAAAGTGCGGTGGTCTTAGTGGTCACCCGGGTCAGATAAAGGAGCGGATCACTAATGCGCCAGCGCGCAGTAGTGTCCACCCAGATGAGCTTCTTGTCCTTGGTAGGGATCTGGTTGGGGCTCCCATCCCAGTTAAGAAGTCGCTTCTCAAACCGATTCACCGCCTGAATAAAAGGTATCTTGAAGTTAAGACCGGCATCCTTGACAGCCTCACCCACGGGCTTACCGAACTGGGTGATTACCACCTGCTCGCCTTCGCGCACCACATAAAATGCGCCCGTGGAAACCAGAGCGGCGCCTACAATCAGGGCGAGTAGCACCTGCATTGCTCTACTTTTCATTTTACTTTCCTCGCGCTTTCTGGAGATCAAGTAGGGGAACTAGTCCCTTCTGGTCTGCGTCAATCACATATATTTCACCTACCTTGCTGAGCAGGTTGTTCATGCTCTCCAGGTAAAGGCGTCTTTTGGTGACATCCTTCGCCTGGCGGTATTCCTTGAGCACGTCGAGAAACCGTTTAGTCTCGCCCTTGGCCAGGTTCACCCGTTCCAGGGCGTAGCCTTCAGCCTTTGATATGGTCTGCAAGGCACTGCCTTTGGCCTTAGGGATCTCCTGATTATAGGCGGCCTGCGCCTGGTTGATTTTTGACTCTCTTTCCTGTTCAGCCTCGTTCACTTCATTGAAGGCAGCCTCGACCGGCCCAGGCGGAGTCACATTCTGCATTTTGACATTGACCACCTGGATACCGGTGCGATAGGAGTCCAGAACCTTTTGCATTTCCACTTTTACTCTGTCGGCGATCTCGACACGTCCTACTGTAAGGACAAAGTCGAAAAGCCGGTTCCCAACCACCCGGCGCATGACCGATTCGGACATATCCCGGATGGCACTATCCACATCCTTCACCTGAAAGAGAAAATCCTTTGGATCCCCGATCTTGTACTGCACGGTCCACTGAAGATCGACCACGTTGAGGTCACCACTCAGCATGAGTGACTCGTCTTTGAAGCCACGTTCCGTAAAGCGCGAGCGCACACCCGCTTCTACCGTCCTGTAGCCGAACTCCATCTGGAAATTGCGACCTGTCTTGACTTTGCTCACCGTCTCAGTACCGAAAGGCAGCTTGAAATGCAGGCCCGGACCGCTTACCCGCACATAGCGACCGAAACGCTGAATCACTCCAGCCTCTTCTGGGGCTACAGTATAGACACTGGCATAGCCGACGGCAACAATGAGCGCCGCCACAAGGAGAAGCCACAAAGAGCCGTGAAAACGGAACTTGCCGCGAAATTGTTCTCGGATTTTTCTCAATATCTCCTCGAAATCTTTTATGCCGCGAGGACCTCGACCCGATGGTCCCTTCCAGTCCATTGGACTCATTGCATCACCTCATCCTTCATTTTAGGTATTTCCATTCAACGCAACCGCTCCTCACGTTGTCTTTTTTCCCTCAAATGCGCCAGCAGATATGAAAGTCCTACAAAAAACACTGCAAAACCGGCCACACTCACAATGCCACCACCAAAGTGAAAAATCTTCACGACCATAAAGGCAAAGAGAATGCCCAACCCCATGCGCATCAAAAAAACTGAGCCAGCTTCCATGCCTGTCCAGAGACCTTATCAATCATCTAATTGTAAGCTTGCACCGCTAGTAAAGGCCGTAATTCTATCACTTTTCCTGGGGTAGAGCAAGATATTAGTAAGAACATAAAGGAGCCAGGAGTAAATGGTGAACGGTAAACGGTAAACGGTAAATTGTTGAAGTCGTAGAAGTCGTTCAAATCGTAAAAGTCGTAGAAATCGAAAAAGTCTTCAAGGCAGCTCATGGTGGCAGATCTCCCGGATAACGAATAACGGATAACAACACTGCCAGCTGCTCGCTGCCTGCTGCCTCCTGTTTTCTGACCCCCGACCCCTGACTTCTTACTCTATGCCCTGTGCTCCATGCTAGCGCCTGGCGCAAAGCGGTTGGTGCTCTGCGCTTCATTGCATTTTCTTGGGCTATCGGG
>JAUWKY010000227.1 GCA_030613915.1 Syntrophobacterales bacterium | reverse complement strand
CTTCCTGATGTGAGACGGTGAGCCGCTATCTTCCGGCTAATAGTGTCGCGTGGGGATATTTAGCCCGGATATTTCATGAATTGCTGTCGCGAGACTACGAAGATGGGCGTGCCACCTGGCAACCGTACCGCGGGATTGGTTCCGCGGCGTACCTGAACGGTACGTCGCAGGGGCCGCCCCCCGAGGACGCCAGGAAGGACGGCCATATCCGTGGTCGCAGCAAGTGATTCATGAAATATCCGGGCTAAATATCCCCACGCGACACTATTAGCCGGAAGATAGCGGCTCACCGTCTCACATCAGGAAGACATGTTTGGGTGACATGGGAGAAATTGTGGATAGATATGAAGGATGATCTTAAGTCCCGCCGTAGTTACCTAAAAACATGATAATAAATCCATTTCTTTTATGACCTGAGAACAGGAGGAATTGCAAAGTGAATACAATGGTGGTTGTAACGCAAGCGGAGTCAGCAACAGCCCTAGTGCGTTGGGCAGCGAGACTTGCAATAATGCGCGGCGAGTCCCTCACAGTTCTCTGCTGCCTTTTAGGCGAGCCGACTCTTCCTCTCGAACCTGTTACTGCAAAGCACCCTGAGGGGACTGAAGAATTGCTGCGGCTCGCGGCTGAAGTAATCAGTGAAATCCAAGATATGGAAGTTCCCCTTTTCGTTATGCGCCATCCCGCTCCGGCCAAAGCCATTATTGATGCAATACAGGACAGGGAGATAGAACTTCTTTGTGTTGGCATGGATTTTACCCTACCGAGAGACACCACAATCAACAGGCTGGGCCGCCGGTTGCTGCGCTTTGCGCCCTGCAAGATGTTTGTCTTAGACCCGGGGGATGAAGACGGCTCACGCTGTCAGCGCATCCTCCTGCCGATGGGGTTGCATCTGGGAGCTTTTGCACTGCGCACGGCTGCAAGTCTTGCAGAAAAATTGGATTGCACGGTGACGCCATTTGAAGTGGGCTCTTACTTTGGCACCGATTCCCGGGAGGTTGCCCACCGTTCACTGCTATCGAAGCTCAAAGAGGCTGGGATCGAAACATCCAAGTGGATCAAGCCCACCATCACGCTAACAGGCGAAAAGTGGAAGGGCGCGGTTGACAAGAGCCGCAACAGCGATCTCTTGCTCACTGGGGTAACAGCAATCCGCGAGGTGCGAAAATTCCGGCTCGAGGAAAAAAAATATATCGACCCCGAGGCTCCAAGGGTGCCTATCGGCTTGGTTCGTCCCTGGACCCTGGAACGGAGGCCGTCATGGATCAGCATGATAGGAAGCCGCATTTTTGGCTGGCTGCCGACTCTCGAGGTCACCGAACGGATCGATTTGTTTGACCGGCTTCAGGTGGGGGCACGCTGGAATGTTGACTTTATGATGATGATCTGTCTGTCGACCGCAATCGCCTCCCTGGGATTGATACAGAACTCAACCGCTGTGGTGATAGGAGCCATGGTTGTGGCCCCGCTGATGACGCCGCTCATTGGGGCGGGTCTTGCCCTTGTTCAAGGTAATACCATATTTTTTCGGGACTCTATCAAAGCAATGGGCTTCGGCATCGGTGCAGCTCTGCTTATCTCTTTGTTTCTTGGCTTTCTTGTCCCTATGGAGGAATTAACCCCAGAACTAATTGCCCGCGGAGCTCCAACCATTATTGATTTGGGAGTAGCGTTTCTTTCGGGAGCTGCTGCCGCTTATGCAGTGGCCCGCCCTTCACTGTTGGGAGCCCTCGCCGGTGTGGCAATCGCCGCAGCTCTCGTTCCCCCCCTGGCAACAGTGGGGATTTCTTTGGCCGAGGGAGTATGGGAAATCTCAGAAGGTGCTGCCATTCTTTTTGGCACCAACCTGGTGGCCATTATCCTCGGCGCGGCGTTTATATATCGCCGTCTTGGTATCCAAGGCTCCAGGGTAGGAAGGGGTTTGCCGCTTTGGGGACGCCGGACGGTTCTTTTTCTGAGTCTCCTGGCGGTGATATTGACGGCACCTTTGGGATATAAGCTGGCACACCAACTCCGAGAAGGGCAGACTCGCCCGTACACATTGCCTGTCAGCCAGACAGTTCGAAAGGCTATCAAAGAACGGGTGCATCAAGAATACGGGGTGACCTTCATCTCTGCCTCTCGCTTTGGAATGGAGCACGACATTGACGTTGCGATCATTTTGAGTTCGGCAAAGCCTGTGTCGGTGGGACTCATATCTGATCTAAAAAAGTTGGTAAACCAAGAAATAGAGGAAAATGTTAATGTTGTCGTCTATGCGCTTCAGGAAGCAGGCGTTAAGCGAGCGCAATTTTGATGAGAGAAAACTGATTTCTTGAATGTGCCCACAGTTGCAGAGGAGATGCGCCATGTCAAAACCAGAAATCACCGTATACGGTGCCCACTGGTGCCCCGACTGCCGACAGAGCAAACAGTTCCTGGGCGAGCACCAGATCCCATACAATTGGGTGGACATCGAAGAAGACAAAGAGGCCGAAGAGTTTGTCATCAAGACCAACAAAGGCAAACGTATCATCCCCACCATTACTTTTCCTGACTCCACCTTTTTGGTTGAGCCCAGCAACGCTGAATTGGCGGCTAAATTGGGATTGAAAACCACAGCCAGCCGCAGCCATTATGACCTCATTGTTCTGGGTGGCGGTCCCGCAGGTCTTACTGCCGCTCTTTACACGGCTCGGGAGTTCATAGATACCCTGGTGATAGAACGCGCTGCCTTTGGTGGACAGGCGGCTGGCACAGAGAAATTGGACAATATGCCGGGATTTCCTGAGGGCGTGGCTGGTATCGAATTCTCTCAACGCTTGCGCCAGCAGGCTGAACGCTTTGGAGTGGAGTTGCTCCAGGCTCAAGATGTTCTCGCCCTTCATACCAAGCAAAACTATCACTTTGTCCAAACTGGGGACGGGTCAGAATACAGCGCGCGCGCCATCCTCATCGCAACGGGGAGTCGCTACAGCAAATTAAATGTGCCAGGCGAGAACGAGTTCATGGGCGCCGGTGTCCATTTTTGCGCAACGTGCGATGGCCCATTTTATAAAGGCAAGCGAATCGCAGTGGTCGGGGGAGGCAACAGCGCAACCGAGGAAAGCCTTCTCCTGACGAAGTTTGCCGACACGGTTACCATGCTGGTACGAGGCGGGGAGTTTCGGGCCACTAAAATCATTCAGGAAAGCGCGCTCAGCCACCCCAATATTGAAGTGCTGTGGCATACGGAAGTAAAGGAATTCATGGGCGAAGAGGCCAAACTAACAAAAATCAGAATCGTCAACAACCAAACCGGTGCAGCTGAAGAACTACCCATTGATGGGGTTTTTGTCTTTATCGGTTTAGAGCCAAACAGTGGATTTCTCCACGGCAGTGGGGTGCTGCTGAATAAGTGGGGTTTTGTCGTCAGCGGTCACGACTTGGTCCATAGCGGCGAGCGACCGGGCGGCTATGAAAATCGCGATCCCCACCTGCTGGAAACCCGCGTGCCAGGCATTTTTGCCGCGGGAGATGTGCGAGATAAAAGCACGAAACAGGTGGCCAGTTCTGCAGGTGAAGGAGCCAGCGCTGCCCTGATGATTCGCGAGTATCTGAAGACTGTTTGAGAATGGGGATCAGCCGCTAAGCTGATATCTAGAGGTAATTGCCATGTCTATAGCGAAGAGAGAACAATTACTAAAGGAAATTCAGGAACTGAAAGAAAGGCTTCGTGATCGAGAGGCTGCTCTCCCGGCTCATTCCGTACGGCCGCACCAGATTCAAGAGATTGAGGAACTTGAAGAAAAAATTGCTGCGCGTGAGGGGAAACTGGCTGGGATGACCAAGGATTGAAATGACCCCAGTATGACCGCGTTACATTGTCATTTCGACCCCTTCTTCCTGGATAAGGGGGATAATGTCGTAGGAGGGGAGTGGCGGACTAAATAGGTAGCCCTGGATCATATCACAGCCTCGTTCTTCCAAGAATTCTAGCTGTTTTTCTGTCTCCACCCCAACGGCGACCACTTCCAGCTTTAAGCTATGCGCCATGGCAATAATCGCAGATACAATGACCTCACTATCCTCATTGCCTGGGATGTCCTTTATAAATGAGCGGTCTATTTTCAGGGCATCCAGAGGATAATTCTTGAGATGGTAGAGAGAGGAATATCCGGTACCGAAATCATCCACTGCTATCCTGACTCCTGTCTCTTTCAAATATTGCAACGCCGCCTTGGTACTTTTGCCGATTTGAAGCAACGAACTCTCGGTGAGTTCTATCTCAAGAAATGAAGGATCCATGCCGGTATCGTCCAAGACTCGAGGTATCAATCTTACTAGTTTTTGCTGTTTAAATAAGAGGGTTGATACATTCACAGCCATGCGCATCGATGCCAAACCAGCCTTTTGCCAAGCCAGGTGCTGCAGACAGGCCGTCCTGAGCACCCACTCACTGATAGGCTCCATGAGACCGCTTTCCTCAGCCAACGGTATGATTTTTGCCGGAGTAATCACTCCCATATCTGCATGTTGCCATCGTATCAGCGCTTCTAAGCCAATGATTGTCTTGCTACCAATTGCCAGTTGCGGTTGGTAGTAGAGCGTTAGCTCCTCGCCT
>JAUWKY010000047.1 GCA_030613915.1 Syntrophobacterales bacterium | reverse complement strand
ATAACTTTAATAAATTTATCTCAATAGCAAGAGAGGTTTTTTATGAGCCAGAAAAACAGCGACATACCCGTTGCACTCACCTTCGATGATGTGCTGTTGCTGCCCGCAGCCAGCAAGGTTCTGCCGAACGAGGTGGATGTCACGACTAAATTAACCCGCAGTATTTCCATGAATATACCTCTCATGAGCGCAGCCATGGACACGGTTACCGAGGCGAACACTGCCATCAGCATGGCCCGTGAGGGTGGCATCGGTATCATTCACAAGAACATGAGCATTGAACGGCAGGCCCGGGAGGTGGACAAGGTCAAGAAATCGGAAAGCGGCATGATCGTTGATCCGGTCACCATGCACCCCGAGCAAAAGATTTCTGAGGTGCTCGAGGTCATGGAACAGTACCGCATTTCCGGGGTCCCCATCGTTAAAGACGGGCGAAGGCTGGTGGGCATTATTACCAACCGTGATCTCCGTTTTGAAACCAATCTGGATCAAAAAGTGGACGAGGTAATGACCAAAGAGAACCTGGTCACCGCATCCGAGGGCATCACCCTGGAAGAGTCCAAGATACTTCTCCATAAGAACCGGATCGAAAAGCTTCTGGTTGTAAATGATAAGGGGGACCTGCTTGGTCTTATTACCATCAAGGACATTATGAAAATCAAGCAATACCCAAGTGCCTGCAAGGACAGCCTGGGCCGCTTAAGGGTAGGGGCGGCGGTTGGTGTGGGGCCAGACCGCGATGCCAGGGTTGAAGCGTTGGTCAATGCGGGTGTCGACGTGATAGCGGTGGATTCTGCCCACGGCCACGCCCAGGCGGTGGTGGACAGTGTGCCGGCGATAAAGCGGCAGTTTCCAGAGATAGAGCTCATAGCAGGGAACGTGGCCACCGCAGAAGGGGCCAAAACCCTGGCCGAGGCTGGAGCCGACGCCATCAAGGTCGGTGTGGGCCCCGGCTCTATCTGTACTACGAGGGTTGTCGCAGGTGTGGGGGTGCCGCAGATTACCGCGGTGACGGAGTGTGCCAGAGGTGCTAAAGACTACCAGGTGCCGATTATCGCCGATGGCGGGGTCAAATACTCTGGCGATGTGGTGAAGGCTCTGGCAGCAGGGGCGCACTCAGTCATGATTGGCAGCATTTTTGCGGGGACGGATGAGAGTCCGGGCGAGATGATTCTCTATCAAGGTCGTTCCTACAAGGTTTACCGGGGAATGGGGTCTTTGGGTGCTATGAAAGAGGGCGCGCGTGACCGCTACTTCCAGGAGGATATTGAGGAAGACGCGAAGCTTGTTCCGGAAGGGATAGAGGGTCGGGTTCCCTACAAGGGTCCACTTTCTTCGAGTGTGTTTCAACTCATAGGAGGTCTTTGTGCAGGTATGGGATACGTCGGCTGTGGAACCTTGGATGAACTGCAGCAAAAGGCCAAATTCATCCGGATTACTTCAGCCGGCCTGAAAGAAAGCCATGTCCACGATGTAATCATCACCAAAGAAGCGCCTAACTATCAGATAGATTGGAAATAGATGGATATTCACGCTGAAAAAATATTGATCTTGGATTTTGGCTCTCAGACCACTCAACTCATCGCCAGGCGGGTGCGTGAGGCTCAGGTGTACTGCGAGATCCACCCTTTTAACATTGGCATGGCGAAGATAAAGGAGTTCGGTGCCAAGGGTATTATCCTCTCAGGAGGACCTGCCTGTGTGCTGGACAAAGGTGCACCCGTTTGTGATCTGGAAGTGCTTCATCTTGGTGTTCCGGTACTCGGGATCTGTTACGGCATGCAGTTGATGACCCACCTGCTGGGAGGTGAGGTGGAGCGAGCCGCCAAAAGGGAGTATGGCAAGGCACAACTTCTCATAGACTCCTCTGAAGACCTGTTCCACGGTCTGGATGGAGCCGCAGGGGGGCAGGGGGAACAGGTATGGATGAGTCACGGCGACAAAATCAAGATTCCCCCGCCAGGCTTCACCGCCATTGCCCACAGTGGTAACTCACCGGTGGCCGCCATGCGACATAGCGAAACCGAGCTCTACGGGGTTCAGTTTCACCCTGAGGTTGTCCATACTCCCAATGGGGCCAAAATGCTGCAGAACTTCCTCTTCCATCCTTGCGGCTGCAAGCCCGTCTGGACCATGAAGTCATTTGTGGCAAGTACGGTGGAGGACCTGCGGCAGACCATCGGCTCCAAGAAGGTGGTGTGCGCCCTTAGCGGCGGTGTGGACAGTTCTGTGGTCGCGGTCCTGCTTCACGAGGCGGTGGGCCATCAGTCAACCTGCATCTTTGTCAATAACGGCTTGCTGCGTCAAGGCGAGGCTGAGGAGGTACAGAGGATTTTTCGAGATAGCTTCGAGATCAATTTGGACTATATTGATGCTACTGAGTCCTTTCTGAGCCGGTTGGAAGGTGTGGCGGACCCGGAGCAGAAACGGAAAATCATCGGGAACCGTTTTATTGAGATTTTCGAAGCTGAAGCCAACAAAATTCCGGGGGCTGAGTTTCTCGCCCAGGGCACCCTTTATCCCGACGTTATTGAAAGTGTGTCATTTAAAGGCCCTTCCGCCACTATCAAGACTCATCACAATGTGGGAGGACTCCCTGAGGTGATGAATCTAGAGCTCATAGAGCCGCTCAGGGAGTTATTCAAGGACGAGGTGAGGCAGGTGGGTGGTGAACTGGGCCTACCACAGCGGTTGATACACCGACACCCATTTCCGGGACCAGGTCTTGCCATTCGCATACTGGGTGAAGTTACGCCCGAGAGATTGGAGATCTTGCGGCAGGCTGACACCATTGTCATGGCGGAGATGGAGAGAAGCGGTCTTCATGACCAGGTGTGGCAAGCATTCGGTGTCCTTCTGCCTGTCCGCACCGTTGGAGTAATGGGCGACGAGCGAACCTACGATCAGGTAATTGCCATTCGTGTCGTCGAAAGTGTTGACGCCATGACCGCAGACTGGGCCAAAGTACCCTACGAAGTACTAGGGCAAATGTCGAACCGTATCATAAATGAGGTAAAGGGAGTGAATCGGGTGGTTTACGATATTTCTTCCAAACCGCCCAGCACCATTGAGTGGGAATAGTCCCCGCCATGACCCTACAGACCCATGCGCCAGGCAGACTTCGTTCATCTTCACCTTCATTCTGCTTACAGTCTTCTGCAGAGCACCATAAGACTGCCCCAGCTCGTCAAAAAGGCGCGTTAATACAGGTTGCCGGCCCTAGCCGTCACTGACCATGGTAATCTATTTGGCTGCATAGAGTTCTATGAGCTGGCATACAGTAACGGGATTAAACCCATTATTGGCTGCGAGCTGATCGTTACTCCCACCGACGCAGCCGAGTCAGAGAAAGCAAACAGCGCTGAGCCGGCCAATCATATCGTCCTGCTAGCCAGAAATCGAAAAGGCTACCAAAATCTGCTTCAACTCATCACCAAAGCCCACTCCCAGGGCTGGCAACAGCAACCACGCATAACTTCGGATCAACTCCACCAGCACCATCAGGGGCTCATAATCCTGAGCGGTTGCCAGCGGGGAGAAATTCCCACTCGGCTTCTCAAAGAAGACCAGCAGGGGGCAGAAGCGAAAGCTGCCGAATATGTGGAGGTTTTTGGCCGGGAATTCTTTTTTATCGAGCTGCAACCGGCGCGAACGGACGTGCACCGTATTCTGAACGAAAGACTTTTGAGCCTGGCCCGTCAGCTGAATCTCCAAGTGGTGGCTACCGCCAATAGCCATACCATTGACCCCGGCGAAGCAGAGCTGGTTAGAATCCTGACAGCCATCAGGCTGGGAACCACCGTGAAGGAGATACCTCCTCCGCTGGAGCATGGTTTTCTCTCGCCAGAGGAGATGAGAGCCGAGTTTGCCCACCTGCCTGAAGCGATCGCCAACACCATGACCATTGCCGAGCGCTGCAACGTGGATTTGGATTTAGGCAAAATCCATCTGCCAAAGTTTCTCTTGGAAAAAGGCCAAGATGCAGCGGCCATCCTGCGACAGCAGGCGGTAGCAGGCCTTCATGCACAACTTTCAACAAGTCGTCCAGATGGTGGGGACTACAGTAAGAGGCTGGATGCTGAATTGCAAACCATTGAGCAGCTGGGTCTGGCCGACTATTTTCTTGTGATAGCAGATTTTGTTCGTTTTGCGCGGGAGAAGGGGGTTCCTGTTGGCCCAGGTAGCGGCTCGGCAGGTTCGAGTCTCACTGCCTACGCTTTGGGGATTACCAAAATTGATCCTCTCCGACACGATCTTTTATTTGAGCGCTTGATCAATCCTTTGCTCCATGAGTTCCCCGACATTGACCTGGGTTTCGGCATGGAGATGCGCGAGGAAGTGCACCAATACCTGCGCTCCAAGTATGGGCAGGACCGGGTGGCGCAGATAGTTTCACTTGTTACCATGCAGCCGCGTACGGCCATTCGAGATCTAAGAAAGGTTTTGGCCCTGTCCCGGGAAGATTTGGAGGCCGCCCCTGGGGATGCAGAACAAGCTCCAGGGGGAGAGGTGGTAAGAAAAGCATCGGCTCTTCCGCTGGAAGAAGAACTCTCAGCAGCACCACAGCGTAAAGTGCGAGAGCTGGCGGCCGCCCTTGAGGGCTTACCCAGACAGGTAAGTACCCATGCCACAGGCGTGGTTATCGGCGATGGTCCCCTGGTTCAGCGTGTTCCTCTCTACCGAGGTCCCAAGGATGAGTGGGTCAGTCAGTACAATATGCGCGCTCTCAAGCGGGCCGGCCTGGTAAAGTTCGATTTCATTGCAAGAAAAGCTTTAACCGTGATTCGTAAGGTTTTGGATCTTATTGGCGATGAGTCTGATCTCTCTGTGGCCTTGGAGGATTTACCCCTGAACGATGAATCGGCCTTCCGATTGCTGTGTGGGAGGCAGGTCGGAGGCATTCCCTACCTGGAGGGTGCGAGAGCTCGAGATTTGCTACTCAAATGGCAGCCTCGGCAATGGCAAGATCTCCTTGTCCTGCTGGCACTGGTTCGGCCTGTTGCCCTGGAGAGTGGATTGACTGAGAGTTTGCTGCGAACTCGACAGGATGGACAACCAGAAGAGTCACTTCCTTCGTCTAAGGTTAAGAGGCCTGGCGATGGGACTGCATTTCTTCTCTTCGACGTGGATCTGACCAGGCTGATCGTTCGCACTACCGGCTGGTCTCTGGAGAAAGCAGATGAGCTTTACCGCATAATGATGAAAGGTGAAGAAAAGGCGGAAGACCTACGACTGGAGTTTATTGAGAGTGCTGAAGGCAAAGGATACGACAGCGAAGAAGCAGAGACCACGTGGTCCAAACTGGAACGTTCGGCGGGAGTGGTTGCCAACCGGAGCAAAACAGTGGCCCAGGGGCTAACGGTGCTTCAGGCTGCTTTCCTAAAAGCCCGTTTTCCGGAGCACTACATGGCGGCTCTTTTGAGTAGTGAGTTACGTCAGCATGATCTTTTGGCAGCTCACGTGGAGGTTTGTGGTCGCGAGAATCTTCGTTTACTGCCTCCGGAAATCAATGGCAGTGGGGTGGAATTTACCGTTGAAACAGAAGGCATTCGGCTGGGACTTGCTGCCGTCCGCCATGTGAGTCGGGCTACTGCGGCCGCCATTGTCCAGGCCCGGCGAGAAAGAGGTCCATTTCATTCCCTCTTTGAGCTCATAACCAGTGTTGGCCTGGAGCATCTGGGAAAAAGGGCTTTGGCTGCGCTGATTAAAGCGGGAGCCTTGGACAGCTTTCGTTGCGGCCGGCAACAGCTGCACGACATGCTTCCAGAGGTCGTGGAACAAGCACGTCGAGGTCAGATGGCACTTTTTGACCGTTGCGATATGGAGTCCCAGTCTGCTCCAAGCTCTTCTCCTTCCGTTGAATGGGATGAAGCCACCAAAGTCTCTCGGGAAAAGGAGGCTTTGGGATTCTACCTCAGCGGCCATCCACTAGCTGAATTCAGGGCCCTGGTGGAAGAACTGGCGCCGGGTGGGACAAGAGGGTTGGGTGATCTTCCCGGAGATTCACAAAGCCGTCTGGGGGGTGTCGTCGAGGAAATTAGAATGGTCAGCAGCCGCAAGGGAGAACCTCTCCGCTTCCTGCGGTTAGAAGATTTCAATGGTTCTGTGGAAGTAGTTGTGTTTGAAGATGTACACGCGGAGTATCAAAGATACATATACCAAGGGGCACTGCTGCTTGTGAGTGGTAGGGTAGCCAGAGAGAGTGGCCAGGTGAGGTTGGTTGCCGACGAGATCATGTTGTTGGAAGAGGCTGCGGCTGATATGGCGAGCTCAGTTCACCTTCAACTACCTGTGGAAGGACTTTCCGGGGAACCGTTGAAAGAGCTGAAGCAACTGCTTAAAGCTCATCCCGGTTCCTGTCCAGTATACCTTCACTTTGGCGTTGGCCAGCAGACGGTGGTGGTACAGAAGTTACCGACCAGTTTTCGGATCCGTCCCAACAAAGAACTTCAGGTAAGGCTCACCAAACAGTTTGGTAAAGACTGTCTGGAGGTTCGTTACGAAGAACCTCATGCCGCATAGCGTCAAGCGTAACGACCGTGAGAGGAGAAGATATTGACTGAGTACCGTGAACGGAGGTATCGCCGCCAGATCCACCATGAACGGTTGGTTACCTTTGAGGCGACGGTTCAGGAAACCGATCTGTTGATATTGGCTGAATCCGACCTGTCCGTACTTGCTAAGGATGTTATTTACAAAGTTCGTGGGCCCTTGGAGGGATACATTGCTCAGCATCCTGAATTCCTCAATGCCATGACACCTTTACCTTACGATAAGCTCGCACCTCCTGTGGTGAGGGAAATGTTTGCCGCAGCGCAAAGTTGTGGTACCGGTCCCATGGCCGCGGTGGCCGGCGCTATAGCAGAACAAGTCGGTTTGGCCCTTCTCTCGGAGAGCAGTGAGGTGGTGGTGGAGAACGGCGGCGATTGCTTCATAAAGATGGATTCACCCTTGCAGGTATCCATTTTTGCAGGGCAGGCAGAGCTAAGTAACCGGGTGGCACTGAGAATCTATCCGGAGAAAACACCGCTGGGGGTATGTACCTCTTCAGGCACTGTTGGTCACTCGCTGAGCTTGGGACACGCTGATGCGGTGACGGTGCTAGGATCTTCTGCGGCCCTGGCCGATGCTGCGGCAACTATGACTTGCAACCAGGTGCAAAGCGCGAACGATGTCCAACGGGCCCTTGATTTTGCTCAGCAGATTGAGGGGGTTATGGGTGTGGTAATCATTGTAGGGGATCAAATAGGGGCATGGGGCGATGTCGAGCTAGTGTCAATTTAAGATTTCAGAATTAAAATCCGCAATCCGCATTCCCAAAGCCGCAATCTACAATGTGCTTGTTTTTTTTGCAAATGTTGGTATACTCGCAAAAAATTTTCGTGCGGCAGGTGAGGTTTTTCCGGCCGTAAGGTGACAAAGTCAGAGAGAGAAGGAAAGTTATGCAGAACTTATGGGCGCCCTGGCGAATGGAGTACATCTTGGGCGACCGACCACAAGGTTGCATATTCTGTCCGGACGGTAACGGAGAAACCGACGAGGAGCGGCTTCTTCTTTACCGTGGCGAGCTTTCCATGGTGGTGATGAATCGTTTTCCCTACAGCAACGGCCACCTGCTCGTGGCTCCCTGGAACCACGCTCCCTCACTGGACGGCCTGAAAAATGATGAGTTACTTGATCTGATCCAAACGGTTCGGGCATCTGTGGGCGTGCTTCGCGAAAATATGAGCCCTGACGGCTTCAACGTGGGACTGAACATTGGCACGGTGGCGGGGGCCGGCTTTGAAGCGCACGTCCACTTTCACATTGTGCCGCGGTGGAACGGTGATACCAACTTTATGACGGTTTTTGCCGAGGTGCGCGTTGTTCCAGAACATATCCAGCAAACCTACAAGAAGCTACTCCCCTACTTCACAAAGGAGAGATTGAATGAAATCAGTTAAGTGGGTGGTTCTGTTGCTCTTGATGGTGTTACTCATTGTTTTCCTCTTTCAGAACTATGAGGCGTTTCTTTCCGCAACCACTCTTGAGCTCAGACTGCCAGCACTTCCGCCATTGACCTCCACGCCCATCCCTCTTTATGGCCTGATTCTGGGCTCTGTTTTCGGGGGGGGATTAATGACTGCCCTTTACCTTGGCTTGGGCAACTTCCGTTTACGCCGAAAGCTCCGTTCCGTTCGGCGGCAGAATGACAGCTTCCAGGAAGAACTCAAGTCCCTGCGCAATCTCCCCATAACCGAGGCAGAAGTACCGACCAGTCAGCCGGTAGAAACGGTTGGCGATTGATTCTGTGGAGGGAGCCGAAGAGGCAAACTCCGGGTAAACCGGCGTGATGGATGGATGTGAATACCCTACATATCGGGGGAATGGGCTTTAATGTTGTTGCCGTCCTGGTTACGGTAACAATTTTGGGTGGTGCTCTCGGATACTTCCTGGCTCGACGTAAAGCACGCAAAGAATCGTTACTCCAGCCTGCTGGCCCTCCTAAAGACTACACTGTTTTTCTTAAAGGAATCCAATATATTCTCGCTAACGACACAGATCAGGCCATTGAGGCTTTTACCAAGGCAGTACAGATCAACTCGGAGACCATCGAGACCTACGTGGCTTTGGGCAATCTGTTCCGGGCCAAGGGTGAAATCGACAGAGCCATCCGCATTAGACAATCCATTCTTCTTCGGGAAAGGGTGGACGCTGAAACCAAGCTGCAGGCCCTGGTCGATATGGCGCTGGACTACAAGCTAGGCGGTCTTCTGCAGAGAGCAATCTCCACATTTGAAGAGGTAATCAGTCGGGCGCCCAAGAGGTTGGACGCTTACGAGGAACTGGAATCTCTTTGTGAGGCCACGCATGACTGGCAAAGGGCTTATGAACTGCAGCAGGAGATGCGCAAACTGAGCAACACGGACAACCAGCACATCATGGCTCACTTGCGAACAGAACAAGCCAAGATAGAAATAGAAAAGGGCAATTTGGATAGTGCCCAAGCACATTTGAAAAAGGCACTGTCTTTGGATTCCCACTGTGTGCATGCCAGCCTACAATTAGGGGAACTCTACTGGTTGAAGAATAAGAAAAAGAAAGCACTCGCCATCTGGAAAAAGCTGGTCCACAAGAATACGAAGTGGGCCCATCTGGTGCTCGTCCGTCTGCAAGAGAAAGACGGGGCGGCCGATGAAGAAACACGAGTGCTGGATTTCCTCGAACATATCGCAGAGGAAAATCTAGACGCTGTAGCTCAAATGTCACTGGCTCGCTGCTTTATGCAGCGCAACAGGAAGGAACAAGGCCTTGCATCTCTGAAGCGGGCTCTGGAGATGGAACCCGATCTCGGTGAAGCGCGTCAGTTGCTGGGTGAGATACTGTTGGAGGATGGCGACGAGGCAGGGGCGGTCTCTGAATACCGTGAACTCCTGAGCCATCTCGGGCCAGCGAGAAAACGTTATCGCTGCCAACAATGCGGGTTGGAAACTGATAAAATCCTGTGGAAGTGTCCAGGGTGCCATGATTGGGATACTGTCCAGCCCAGGAAGAGGGGTGGTTAGCATTGGTGGTGGCGTCATGTCCGCTAGTCGGTCGGCTCACCCTACCGTGTCATTGTTTCCCGGGAAAATCGGCCTTACCCCACAAAACTGGTCAGGTTCACGCCCTCGATCCTCGTTAATCTTGCCCATTTCCCCATGACCAGGCCTACGATGCTATAGCGATATGGGCACCAGGGGGTGAAGACTGGCTAATCGGTTCACCGAGAGTTGGCTATTGGGGTGGATGTAAGATGAGTAAAGTCACGCCCATGATCCAGCAATACCTGGAGATAAAAGAGAGCCATCAAGATGCGATACTCTTTTACCGCATGGGAGATTTTTACGAAATGTTCTTCGAGGATGCCATAGTTGCATCT
>JAUWKY010000244.1 GCA_030613915.1 Syntrophobacterales bacterium | reverse complement strand
CCATCTTCAGCCTCTGCTCCCAAGACAACCACGCCTGATTTTATCTGATCCCGCAAGTTGTCTAGCATCACCCGTAGATCCTTAGGGCTATCTGCGTTTACTTGCTGGGAGAGCACTTTAACTCCATCTACCTCACGGATATCTTGGCCGGATGAACCGAACTGTCGACTCATGGCCTGGGCTTTGACCCGGTCCACTTCCTTTTCCAGTTCCTTTTGCTGTTCCAGTAGCTTTTGTATGCGCTCGGCCAGATCGTGTGGAGGTGTCTTCAGGAGCGCAGCGGTCTCCTTCAAGGTCCTTTCCTGGTTCTGAAAGTACTCCCGAGCGGCAGTCCCAGTCAGGGCCTCAATGCGGCGAATACCGGCAGCCACCGAACTTTCACCTGTGATCTTGAAGGGGCCAATATCACCGGTGTGGTGACTGTGGGTTCCACCACAAAGTTCCTTGGAATAATCGCCAATGGCAACCATGCGAACCTGATCCCCATACTTTTCGTCAAAGAGCGCCATGGCTCCCCGAGCAGTGGCGCTTTCTATGTCCGTGACCTGGGCGGTGAGGGTTTCATTTTCGATGATCCGTTGGGTGACCAGTTTTTCGATGCGGGCAAGTTGTTCAGTGGTGAGGGCTTCACCATGTGAGAAGTCGAAGCGGAAGTATTCAGGGCCCACGTATGAGCCTTGTTGTTTCACATGATCTCCCAGGACGTTTCTGAGTACGTAGTGGAGTATGTGGGTTGCGGTGTGATTCCTTTCAGTGGCTTTGCGCTTTTCTTTGTCCACGGCCAGGGTGACCTCTTCTCCGACTTTGACCGTTCCCTGCAAGACCTCACAAACATGCACCAGCAAATCACCGGGTGTTTTTTGAGTGGTTTCAACCTCTAGGGTAAAGCCCATGCCGCTCATGCGTCCAGTGTCCCCCACCTGGCCGCCGGCTTCGCCATAGAAGGGAGTTCGTTCACAGACCACTTCAGCCTTCTGGCCTTCACTCACTTCGTTGAGCGCACCATCCTCGGTGAGCAAGGCCAGAATCACCGACTGATCCTCAGTCCTGTCGTGACCGGAAAACGTGGTGGTTACCCCTTGAGCCCCAAGTTGCTGCAGGGCTTCTGAGGTTTCCATGACCCCGGAGATCTTGAAGGAGGCACGGGAACGTTGCCTCTGCTCTTCCATAAGTTGGTCAAAACCTTCCTCATCCACCTCAAAGTCCTGGTCCCGAGCCAGGTCCATTATGATGTCGATGGGAAAACCGTAGGTGTCATAGAGCTTGAAGATTGTGTCGCCGGGAAAGACCTTGCTGCCACCCTTTGTCAGTTTATCGACCTCTTCCTGAAGCCTACCCAAACCCCGGTCAAGGGTGGCGGAAAAAGATTTCTCTTCGTTGGTAAGCGCCATTTGGACGTAGCTCTTGTTCTTGGCGATATCGGGATAAGTGTCAGACATAGCAGCAAGCACGCCCTCTGCCACCCGGGGCAGGAAAGGCTCCTCGATTCCCAATAGCCTGCCGTGGCGCACAGCCCTCCTGATGACGCGGCGCAAGACGTAGCCGCGTCCCTCATTGCTGGGCATGACGCCATCACTGATGAGGAAAGTGGCAGCGCGGCCGTGATCGGCGATCACCTTGATGGAGACGTCCTTGTCAGGGTCACGACCGTGACTGTGGCCGCTTATCTGTTCAATAACCCCGATAATCTCCTGGAAGATGTCGATATCGTAGTTGGAGGGTGCCTTTTGCAAGACTGCGGCAATTCTCTCCAGACCGGCACCGGTGTCGATTGAAGGGGCGGGCAGAGGTTCCATGGTACCGTCTTCCTTCCGGTTGAACTGCATGAAAACCAGGTTCCACAACTCCAGGAAGCGGTCGCAATCACAAACTCCCGGGGAACACTCCGGTCCACAAGCCATATGCTCGCCCTGATCAATTAATATCTCTGAACAGGGGCCGCAGGGGCCGGTCTCCCCCATGGCCCAGAAGTTTTCACTGGTGGGTAGAGTGAGGATTCTCTCTTGGGGGAGATATCTGTTCCATTCCTCCAGGGCTTCTTGATCTACGCCCAAGCCCATTTCTTCGTCGCCTTCGTGTACAGAGGCGTAGAGCTTATCCTTGGGCAACTGAAGATGATCGGTAAAAAACTCCCAGCCGAAGAGGATGGCCTCCTTTTTGAAGTAGTCACCGAAAGAGAAATTACCCAGCATCTCGAAAAAGGTGTGGTGCCTGGCAGTGCGCCCCACGTTGCGCAAATCATTATGCTTGCCCCCGGCGCGCATGCACTTCTGGGACGAGGTGGCCCGCACATAACCCCGTTTTTCCTCGCCCAGGAGTGGTCGTTTGAACTGGACCATGCCGGCGCTGGTGAAGAGCAGGGTGGGATCGTCATGGGGGACCAGCGAGGAACTCTTCACTATGGTATGTTGGTTGGCCTTGAAGTATTCAAGGAAAGCTTTTCTCAGTTCGGCAGTTTTCATTCTTCCGTAGACTCCTCATCACCATTGCCGGATAGCTTCAGGCCATAAGCTTCCCTGACCTTGTTTTCTATATCGCTGCAAATATCCGGGTGCTCGCTCAAAAAAGTTTTAACATTTTCACGGCCCTGGCCCATACGCTCTCCAGCGTAGGAGTACCAGGCGCCACTCTTATCGACGATGTCAAGAGCTGTGGCCATGTCCAGAATGTCCCCTTCCCTGGAGATCCCCAGGCCGTACATAATATCGAACTCCGCCACCTTGAATGGAGGAGCCAATTTGTTTTTGACCGCGTTGACCCGAGTTCGGCTACCTATGCTCTCTTGTCCGTCTTTAATGGCGCTGATCCGTCGAATGTCCAGCCGTACCGAGGCATAGAACTTGAGGGCATTACCACCGGTGGTGGTTTCTGGATTACCGAACAGAACTCCAATTTTCATCCGGATCTGATTGATAAAGATCACCGTGGTCCTGGATTTGCTGATGGCTGCGGTCAGTTTGCGTAACGCTTGAGACATGAGGCGAGCCTGCAACCCCATGTGGGCGTCGCCCATTTCCCCTTCGATTTCAGCGCGGGGCACCAGGGCGGCCACCGAGTCAATGACCACCGCATCCATGGCACCGCTGCGAACCAGGACCTCGGTGATCTCCAAGGCCTGCTCTCCAGTGTCAGGCTGGGAGATGAGCAGGTCGTCCACATTGATTCCCAGTTTTCGGGCGTAGGAAAGATCAAGGGCATGCTCTGCATCGACAAAAGAGGCGATCCCCCCCCTCTTCTGAGCTTCGGCGACAATATGAAGTGCCAGGGTAGTCTTACCGGAGGACTCTGGACCGAAAATTTCCACAACCCGCCCCCTGGGCACACCCCCTATGCCCAGGGCCACATCGAGGGAAAGTGAGCCGGTTGGGATTATCGGAGTGTCGGGAATCGTGGCGTCGCTTCCCAGACGCATGATGGCGCCCTTGCCGAATTGTCTTTCAATCTGACTCATGGCCAGATCGACAGCCTGTTGTCTTTCCTTTGTAGTGGGCATAGCTCTTTCCTTTTGTATTTTTAAAAATCACTGTTGCGCGCCTATCCCGGAGCCAGCGGCGTACCCCTGTCAGTTGGATGCTGTTTAAGGTGATGCCGGTGCGGCAAGAGGCATACGGTGCAGTTTCGTGTAGATCGCTCCGGTTGGCCTAAGATCACTTTTATACAATATTATTTCATCTGCGTCAAAAGAATTGAATGGCTCCATATCCAGAGTAGCCATGGCATCAATTAGGGCTTGGAGTCTACGGCGGTCCTTGACCCGTCCAATTGTAAGGTGAGGCTGAAAGACTCTTTTTTCGCGGACAAAACCCAATGGCTCCAGTGCATTTTCAACCCGGGCCTGGATTCGACTGAGCCTTTGCACCTCGCCTTCCATACCAATCCAAATCACCCGTGGCTTCTTCCGACTGGGAAAAGCACCTAAGCCGGCGGCGCCAAGGGTGATGGGGGGTTGATCTCGAACCTCCTTAGCTACGGCTAGGGCTATATCCTCCACCTGGGCGAGGTGTATGTTACCCAAAAATTTAAAAGTCAGATGGATGCTATTAGGCTTTACACAGCGTACACCGGCCCCGCACTGTTTGAGTTCTTTTTGAATATCTTCCAGTGCTTTTCTGGTCTCTTCAGGGAAGTCTATGGCAATGAAGGAGCGTATCACCATGGGTCCGCAAGTTCACTAAGTTGTTGTTATCTTATCCTTATATCCTTTACGTGTTCGGAATATTTCATTCAAAAGCGTTAGCTAGCCCTGATAATAACTACGGTCTAGATGTTTGGCTAGATTCACTGGCGGATTTGTTCGCTTACTGCAAAACGCGTTCAAGATTGCGGCGCACTCT
>JAUWKY010000249.1 GCA_030613915.1 Syntrophobacterales bacterium | reverse complement strand
CGCCTTCGCCTCCTTCGTCGCGGCAAGCAGTGTTCCCCGCTGCCGCTTAGCTTCAGACGGGATTTCCGCTTCGCGCCCACCCGTGTCGGCTGTTATCTTCCTGTTTCCTGACGCCTGCAACCGGACACCTGATCCGCCTTTAGGATATTGACCTGAACGCACCTCTGTGCCACACTTCGGTGAACCAAAGCGTAGACTCGCACCTGCAGGAAAGGAGAGCAAAGATAGGTGGCCAAAAGCTTTGGAGAGCTAGTGGGCCAGGCTCTGGCTAGATGGGTGAATGTGGCGCACCGTTTTGCCCTGTGGTTTGTTTTACTCGCCTCCATCATAACGGTGGCCCTGCTTTACTACACTGCCAACAACCTCGGCATTAACACCGATACTGCCGAGATGCTCTCTGAAACCCTCCCCTTCCGCCGCAACTACAGTGCTTTCAAGACAGCATTCCCGCAGTACGATGACGCCATGCTCATCGTAATCGATGCAGAGACACCGGAGGCTGCCCAGGATGCCAGTACAGCCCTGGCGGCCCAACTGCAGCAGCGCCCTGACCTGTTCTTGTTGGTTTATCTGCCCGGGAGTGACAGCTTCTTCCAAAAACATGGCCTTCTGTACCTGAATCTCACCGAGCTCAATGACCTGGCGGACAACCTGGCAAATATCCAGCCATTATTGGGGAGATTGACGCGGGATCAAAACTTGCGTGGACTCTTTTCCATGCTGACAGCCGGAGTGGATGCAATTATGGAAGGGGAAGACCTGGATCTGACTCCGGTTTTTGATCGGATCAAGGAAGCGATTGAGGCCAGTCTTGCCCAGCGATACTATGCTCTCTCCTGGCAGGAACTGATGCTCGGGGCAGAATTAACTCCGGAGGATAGCCGGCGTTTGATTCTGGTCAAGCCACGGCTTGATTATGTCAAGCTCTTGCCGGCTGAAACTGCCATGAAGGCCCTGCGGCTTATGGCAGAGGAACTCCATCTCACCGAAGATCGCGGGGTCAAAGTACGCATCACCGGTGATGCTGCCCTGGAATATGAGGAACTGCTCAGTGTGACCCGGGGTGCGGGGAGGGCCGGCATCCTTGCGTTCATCATGGTTGGCATCGTGCTTTTCCTTGGACTCGGCTCTCCCAGGTTGGTGTTCACCAGCCTGGCAACCCTGATTATGGGCCTCATCTGGACCGCTTCTTTCGCCGCTGCCGCTGTGGGCCACCTGAACCTGATCTCCGTGGCCTTCGCCGTCCTGTACATCGGTCTCAGCGTGGATTACACCATCCATTTTTGCTTGCGGTATAAGGAACTGATCCAGCAGTCCACCTCACACGCCAGTGCTCTCCAGCAGACCGCCAGCGACGTTGGCAGTTCACTGGTATTGTGCAGTATTACCACGGCAATCGGTTTCTATGCCTTCATTCCCACCGCTTTCAAAGGGGTTGCAGAACTGGGACTCATCTCCGGCACCGGCATGTTCATCAGTCTGATTGCGAACCTTACGCTGTTGCCTGCCCTGCTTAGTTTAATGCCGTTATCCGCTAAAGGTTTGGGGGCCAAATCTGAGCGGAAAAGGGTTGTTGCCGAGTTCCTGGCCCTGCCCACAGTGCATGCCAGGTCCATCCGCATCGGAGCACTGCTGCTTGGGGTTGGAGCCGTGCTCCTCCTGCCGTATGTCACTTTCGACAACAACCCCATGAATCTCCGTGATCCTGACAGCGAATCTGTGATTGCCTTCAGAGAGCTGCTTGCCCAGAGCAGAAATTCACCATGGACGCTCACAGTCTTAGCCGCCACCAGAGAGGATGCCACTCGGTATGCCGACAGCCTCAGTCAACTGGAGCCTGTGGAGATGAGCGTCACCCTGGACAAGTTTGTGCCCACCGACCAAGATGAAAAACTTTCAATTATCGAAGAAATAGGACTTATAGTTGGCCCTGGGCTTTTGCAGATCAGCAGTGGCCCGGAGCCAAGTACAGCTGAGCAAATCGCCGCTATTCATGATTTCTCAGTAACTCTAGAAAAATTCATAGACACCAGCACCAACAGCTCCATTACCAATGCTGCCCGCCGGCTCTACGACGGTTTAGACCGTTTCTTGACCGACCTCGAGGCTCAAGATCCTGCCGGACAAGAGCAGATACTGAAAAACCTTCAAACCAGTTTACTGGGATCTCTACCCACCCGCCTGAACGCTCTCAATACTTCCCTGGAGGCCGAAAGGGTGTCCAGAGAAAATTTGCCCAGAAATCTAATGGAACACTGGGTTTCCAAAGATGGCCGTCACCGGGTGGCGGTTTTTCCCAGGGAGAATCTAAATGAGGATGCAGCCTTGCGCCGTTTCGTTGCTGCGGTCCAATCTGTGGAGCCCGACGCCACAGGCTTTCCGGTAATCTACCTCGAGGCGGGTGATGCGGTGGTTAAAGCCTTTCAGCAAGCATTTTTGTTATCTCTCCTTGCCATCACTGTACTGTTGTTGATCCTGCTCAGGCCCAAAACAGACGTTCTTCTGGTACTATTGCCCCTGCTTCTCGCAGGGGCTCTCACCGGGGCGGCCTCGGTGCTTTTCCATATTCCCTTTAATTTCGCCAATATTATTGCCCTGCCGTTGCTGTTGGGTATTGGCGTGGACAGTGGAATTCATATGGTCCACCGGATGCGTACTGCGCCACCTTCCAGTGGTCAGATGTTGCAGACCAGTACGGCGCGCGCGGTGTTCTACAGTGCATTGACCACAATCTGCAGCTTTGGTAACCTTGCCGTGTCTCCGCACCGGGGAATGGCGAGCATGGGTATATTGCTCACCATCGGCATCGGTTTTACCCTGATTTGCATTTTGGTGGTGTTGCCGACGCTCATGGTTACGCGGCAACAGTCCGCAGCGGTGGATTGAAGCGCATGAAGACTTTCATAACAGGAGCTTCTGGCTTTGTGGGCTCGGCGGTTTTGCGCCAGCTTATTGAGACAGGACATACCGTAGTCGCACTACTGCGACCGAACAGTGACCGAAGCAACCTCGACGGCTTACCAGTTGAAATTGTAACCGGTGATTTAACTGACCCTGACTCTTTCGCACCCACCCTTGCCAACTGTGACAACCTCTTTCATGTAGCAGCGGATTATCGCCTCTGGGTCCCCAGGCCGGATGAGATGTATGAGACAAATGTGACCGCAACCCGCAACCTCATGCTCGCTGCAGCCCGGGCAAGAGTAAAGCGTGTTGTCTACACCAGCAGTGTGGCCACCTTGGGTCTCAACTCCGATGGGACTCCAGCCGACGAGACTACTCCGGTTACCCTTGCCGACATGATCGGCCACTACAAGCGTTCCAAGTTTCTTGCCGAAGCCGAGGTGCAACGACTCGCGGAGGAAGAGAACCTACCCGTGGTGATTGTCAATCCATCAACCCCCGTGGGTCCGCGCGACATCAAACCCACCCCGACGGGCCGCATGATTGTAGAGGCCGCCTCCGGACGGATGCCGGCCTATGTGGACACTGGCCTCAATTTGGTTCACGTGGATGACGTGGCTGTGGGACACCTGCTGGCTTTTGAACGCGGCACCATCGGCAGACGATATATTTTAGGCGGTCAAAACCTGACTCTGAAACAAATCTTTATCCAAATCGCAGCCAGCACCGACCGACCGGCACCGAGGGTGCGTCTCCCGCATAATCTTATCTTACCCATTGCCTACGTTGCCGAGGGGTGGGCTCGCCTCGTGGGTGGCAGCGAACCCCGGGTCACAGTGGATGGCGTGCGCTTAGCAAAAAAGCACATGTTCTTTTCTATCGACAGAGCAAAACATGAACTGGGCTTTACTCCCCGCCCAGTGGAAGAAGCACTCCGCGACGCTGTGGCTTGGTTCCAGCAACACGGGTATCTGCAATCAAAGAATCCAGTAGTCAATAGTTGAGAGGAACGCAATCGTCATTTCGCATTTCTCAATACGCATTCCGAAATCCGAAATCCCAAGCACCAAATTACAGGATTTCAGGTGTCAGGTGTCAGGTGTCAGAAAAAATAAATATAGCAGCTGAAACGTGTTGGAGCGAAGCGGAAATCCCGTCTGAAGCGAAGCGGCAGCGGGGAATACTGAAACCTTAGTCATTGGGTTTTGTGATTTGTAATTTCCATTCTTC
>JAUWKY010000337.1 GCA_030613915.1 Syntrophobacterales bacterium | reverse complement strand
CATTTCGGATTATGTTAGCAGTAGTGGCGAACCAGGCTATTTTCAGGGTGAGCTTAGAGTCTACGGTCGTGAAGGGGAGGTGTGCCAGCGCTGTAGCAGCCTGATCAGCCGCCAGGTCCTTGCCGGCCGTGCCACTTTTTTTTGTCCTAAGTGCCAGAGGTAGTCTTCTCATTGTAACAGTGCTAGGGATACTTTATCTCTCACAGAGTTCGCAGAGTACTCAGAGAGCTCAAGTACTACAAATAGCATGAGACATTAGCTACTTACAGGTGAAGGATCGCTTAAGAATTCGGTGTGGAGCTCTGGATATCAAGGAAAAAGCGAGCTTATCCTTGTTATCCAGGGCTCCCACCGTGCCCGATAGATCGGGAGCCTGCTTCGCAGGCCTTCTTAAGCGATCCCTAGACATCTACTAACAGGTTTTTCTCTGAGCCCTCTGAGGGCTCGAGAGAACCCTGAGCGAAGACGAAGGGTGAACGGGCGAGAGGTTCTATGAAATTCCCTCGACCACGTCGAAAACGTACTTTGGTCCTGGCAGCCTTGGTTCTTCTGGCTGGGATTGTTTGCGGCTCAGCACTTGGGGCTTTTCTGACCCTCAGCCATGACCTTCCAGGCATCCAAGAACTGGAGAATTTTCGTCCCAGCTCCGTGACCAAACTGTTGTCTGCAGAAGGTAAAGTAATAGGCGAATTCTTTGTTGAGAAGCGTGTTCCTGTGGATCTGGAAGAGATCCCCCCTTATCTCAGGCAGGCGATTGTTGCCACAGAGGATAGACGTTTTTACGAGCACGCTGGTCTGGATTGGCGCGGCATCGGTCGAGCTCTTCTCAAGGACATCAGGGCAGGTCGCTTCAAGGAGGGGGGGAGCACCATCACCCAGCAGCTAGCCAAGGTATTGTTTTTGAACCCCGAGAAAACCATAAGCCGCAAGCTCAAAGAGGCCTTACTGGCCTTGCAGATCGAGAGACGCTATCGCAAGGATGAAATCCTCACCCTCTACCTGAACCAGATATATCTGGGTGGTGGTGCCTATGGAGTGGAAGCCGCGGCCAATGGGTATTTTGGCAAGCATGTCTGGGAGCTGGGCCTGGCAGAGTGTGCCCTCATTGCTGGCTTGCCCAGGGGGCCCACCTTTTACTCCCCACTGATCAATCAAGACAGAGCTGTTTCCCGCCGGGCCTTCGTTCTAAGAAACCTGCTCGATACAGGATACATCACCGAGGAGCAATATCAGCAGGCAGTTAAAGAACCCTTGCGCTTGGCTTCCAGATCCAGTGCGGGGACTATGGCGCCTTATTTCGTGTCCTTTGTTCGTCCACAGCTGGAGGAAATCCTGGGTGAAAACCTGTTGTATCGGGGTGGCCTTACAATCCAGCCTACTATCAAAGAACACTGGCAAGGGGTGGCAAAAGAAGCATTGCAAAATGGACTTGCGGCGCTTGAGGCTCGCCACCGAACGGAGGATGAAGGAAAGGAGCAACCCCAAGGGGCGGTGATAATTTTGGACGCTCACACTGGAATGATCAGAGCAATGGTGGGAGGCCGCAACTATGAGAGCAGCCAGTTTAACCGCGCAACCCAAGCCTACCGGCAGCCGGGTTCAGCATTCAAGCCGATCATCTATGCTTATGCGCTGGAAAAGGGCTATACCCAGGCAGACCGCATCTGGGATGCGCCCGTTTCTTATCCCCAGGCGGGAGGAAAAGTATGGGAGCCGCAAAACTATTCCGGCCGCTTTGAGGGCGAGATCACCTTGAGAAAGGGACTGGAAATTTCGGAAAATATAGTGACTATAAAACTTTTGGAGCGGCTGGGGCCAAGTCCAGTAGTTGACTTTGCTCATCATCTGGGAATCGGAAGCGTGCTGCGTTCCAACCTGTCTCTGGCCCTGGGAACCTCTGAGGTGATCTTGTTGGAACTGGCTTCTGCCTACCAGGTTTTCGCTAATGGGGGCATATGGGTTGAGCCATCAGGCATAGTTGAGGTCCTAGACCACAATGGCAGGTCGTTATGGAAGCCTGTTCCGGCCAGCAGGTTGGTGCTCAGTCAGGAGAGCGGTTACATTCTGACAGATATGCTCAAAGGAGTGATCCAACGGGGCACGGGCAGAGCAGCAAGCCATCTGACCTGGCCGCTGGCTGGTAAAACCGGCACCACTGAAAAGAGCAGAGATGCACTCTTTGTGGGGTACTCACCAGCCCTGGTTACAGCTGTCTGGGTTGGTAAAGACAGAGGGAACTCGTTAGGTGAGAAGGAGACCGGAGCCAGGGCGGCACTTCCCGTCTGGCGTACCATAATGGAAAAGGTGCTTCCTGAGACCCGCCCAGAAGATTTTGAAAAACCTGAAACGATCACATCGGTACGGATGGATGTGAGAAGCGGTCTTCTGGCCAACGGAGAGTGCGAGGATGTTGTTGAGGCTGCCTTCATCAAGGGCACTGAACCTACCGAATACTGTCCGGACGGCAGGGATCAGCAGTTAGAGAAATTTCACTAATGGGAAGATTTTGAAAAAGTAGAGTGGAGAGTCGGCACTATTGTGGATGTGCAAGACTTTCCAGAAGTAAGAAAGCCTTCCTTCAGAGGGGGCTCTTGACGTCTTCCCTTCATGCGGAAGTCTTCTGGAGTGGTGGAGCATTGCAAAATATCAAATTTCAAGCACCAAATTACAAACAAATCTCAAATTCCAATATTCAATGACCAAAACACAAAACAGGTTTGGAATTTCGAATTTTGGTCATTGTGATTTATTTGATATTTGTAATTTGTGATTTGGAATTTCTATTCCTCCGGTACTCCAAAACAGCTCACCACCTGTACCGGCAAAGCCATCTAACACTAACCTGGCCCCAAGGACCAGG
>JAUWKY010000083.1 GCA_030613915.1 Syntrophobacterales bacterium | reverse complement strand
CGTAACGGGAGGTTGAATCATGAACTACCGTAGAATTCTATCCTCTGCGTTGCTGATAGCTGGAGTTGTCTCTCTCATACTGCCGCTGTCAGCACGTGCGGAGGTTGAGACTTATATGATTGACAAGGTACACAGCATGGCGAATTTCAAGGTTCGTCATTTGTTTTCCAAAGTGTCGGGTACCTTCTCGAATGTTACCGGAAGTATTAGGATCGATCGTGACAATCTGGAGGCGTCGAAGGTGGAGGCCACAATCAATGTGTTTAGCGTGGACACCAACCATAAGAAACGAGACAATCATCTACTCTCAAAGGATTTTTTTGATGTCGAGAAATTCGCGATCATACGCTTTGTGAGCACCTCGGTGGAATCCACCGGTAAAAACGAGGGTTTTATGTACGGCGAGCTGACTATACACGGGGTGACCCGTTCAGTGAAATTGCCCTTCAAAGTTCTCGGCTTCGGTCCTGACCCATGGGGGGGCTATCGCAGCGGTTTTGAGGCCAGCACAGCAATCAAACGAAGCGATTACGGCATAAACTATGGACTTGGTGAGGGACAAGGCGGAGCTGTGGGCAATGATGTGGAGATTACCTTGCTGATAGAAGGGATCAAACTGGGACCTGATGGCGCGCCCTTTCGAGTGCAATAAGGCTCAAGGCCCATAGATTTAGGCCTCCCCTTCTCTGCTCCTCATCTTGTCTCACCGCCGATTACTACTCTCCTTCAATCCCCGGAAAGATGTCATAGATATAATCGTGGGCATCCAACGCGGACTTGTTCATCGTGCCTGCTTGAACGCGCTTGACGACTTCCTCGCGGGAGAGGGTGAAGATCGCTTCGAGAAGCTGCTCGCGCTCCTGCTCGTTCGCCTGCGCCACGACGAAAAGCACGCGGGCGCTGTGCTGGATGTAGCGGGGCGAAAGCAGCTGGCGCTTCAGGATCTCCATGATAACGGGCGCCTTGGCGCGGTCAAAGAGGCCTGGATTGCCTTGGCGGTCCAGCTCGGAGAAGAACTCCGACGTCCATTCGTTGTGGTAGTCCCACAGCCTCAGGAACAGCTCCTTGGTGAAGCGGGTCCCGGCCTTGACCTCGAAGGCGTTCTCAGCCGGTATGAGGCCATCCTCGGTGAGTGCCGGCCCTTTGAGGTAACCGTCCTCGGTGATGACGGCTTGATGATGGATGAGGATCCACAGCCACGACACATCGATCCGGTAGGTGGCGAGATCATTCATGAAACGCAGCCCAAGCTCGTAGTCGTCGATGGCGGCCGCGAAGTTACCGTTGAGAATCTGGAAGCCGTAGTTCGCCGCCATGTAGAAGGCGTGTTGGATGTGCTCAATGGTGATCTCACCCTTCGGCACGCTGTAGATACTTTCCCAGAGCTCTTGCGTGAAGAGTTTCTCCGGCTCGCTGAACATGTCCTTGGTGATGATCCAGGGTGTGATCTTGCCCTGCGGGTTCAACAAGCCGCGGGATTGCAGCAGGTGCCGCTCCGCGTCCGAGAGACCACTGGCGACCGTCGGCACCGGTTTGCCTTTCACGTCCACATCCTCTGGCGGCGCATCGAGAATCGCCTGGATCTGCGCCACGGGAGCCTGCAAAGGTGCATTGCCAGCGGCGACGTAAGCCGGTTCGGGGCTGGCAACCCAGCTTTGCCGATAGGTATCGTAGAGTCGTCCCTTCACCGCACCGGCAAGGATGTCTTCCAGGGTGGGCTGTTCACCTGCGGGCGGCGGCTCCTCGGGCACAAAGATGAGACCCAGCAACCGCTCTCGTATTTTGTCGATGACCATCGCCCGCAGGGCCAGTGGGTTATACTGCGAGCGGCCATAGGGATCGGTCGGTTGATAGATCATTACCGCCGCCATCCCACCAATGGGAGCCCCTTGGCTGAGCTCACCATTCTTCATGCCGGCCATGAGCATCATCAGCGCGTTATAACGCTGATATGCAATCATGTTCGGGGTGGCCATGCCGATGGACTGTGGATCCGGAAACACGCCTTGCGGGTCTTCCTTCCACATCTCAATGATGCTGGCGAGGTAGTCCCAGCGGCCGACGTTGGTCCCAAGGAGCCTGCGTCGCAAGACCCAGGCGATCGCAGGCAAGAACCGACCCGCATTCCCCTCCTCATAGAGGACTTTGATCTTGATGGTGCCGGCCTGAGCGCCGATCAAACCTTCCACCCGTGCCAGGAGCTTCTCCACAATGAGAGCTTCCTGAGGGGTCTGAATCTTCGGGATGTAGTAGTATAGGCCGGTGCCGATCCGTGAGAGGGCGTCATAGTTGTTGAGCGCCCAGAGGAGGGTGATGGGAATCATACCATGCACCGGTTGGCCGTTGACCGTGACGTGTTCATACCGCACGTGAATGCTTGGAGGCCGAGCGAACCGGGTCGGCCACTGCTCCGGGGACGCGTCGATCTTGTACGTGCGCGTTCGGCCTTTTTTCACCACCTCATAGGTGCGGTCGGCCCAGGCGCCTTCGAAGATCTGTTTGGCGTTTTCCACGGCCGCGAAAATCCCTAACGGCTGATCCCCGGGCGCGCCGTCTGGCTGGAAATGGGGCGGCGCGGCGTCTTCAAAGTCCGGCATATTCATGGGGGCCGGGCTATTCAACGCCTTGACGGCCATGTCCAGCGGATGCCACGGCCCGGTGAGCTCCAAGCCGGGGTTCGTCAACGGGTGGGCGTCCTTCGGGATGTCCACTTCGTCGTTGAGCCGCCAGCACCACTCGCTGTCCCGATCGAGAAAATTATCAATCAAGCCCTGGACGATCTGGCGATATGTCCAGAACTGCCCCGTTACGGGATCCTCAAAGGTGTCGTCCCACTTCGGCCAAGCATATTTCTCGCGGACCGGCGCGGGAGACCGCAGCAGCGCCCGGCGCGCGGTGAGGGCCGCGGCGATCTCGGGATGCAGCTCTTGGGCGAGTGCGGCAATCTCCTGTTCTACATTGACTTCTCGGCCGTTTATCGTCTTGGTCCCGAAGAGCCCTGGGAAGCTCTGGAGAATGTCCTCGCGGATTATGGCCTTGGGGACACGAATTTCTGCCGATGCCGAACGCTCCGTGCCTGTGCTCATTGCCGTCTCCTTGTCTTTATCTGTTCATCGGGGCGTAAAATCTAGATGACATTATGAAATAAGAACCCGCTTTTGAATGTTTGTCAAGTGTCCCTAAACCCGGATAATTCATGGAACCCAGGATAATGATGGGTGAAGTCTCGGAAGGCATGTTGTTCGATATCGGTTACGCAGATGGAATTAGTCCCGCTCTGGCAGTTCCGGAAAAGTCGATTTACAATGGTGCGAGGGCGGGATGACTGGAATTAGAACCCATTATCTATTAGGATATGCGGTGTTGAACCTAAAACACGGGGCATGGAGACGATGGATCACGAAAATCCGAACTACTTGACGCCGACTGAGATCATCGACAGCAATCATCCCAAGATCCAGGAGTACGCCACTCAAACAATTGGCGACTGTAGTGATCCGGTGGAGCGGGCGGTGCTACTCTACCTGGCTGTGCGTGATGGGATTCGTTACGATCCCTATACCCCCTTCCATCTGCCGGAGCATTATCGAGCCAGTGCGGTTCTCGATCGAGGTCGAAGCTTTTGTGTCCCCAAGGTTTCTCTGCTCTGCGCTTTGGGCAGAGCCTGTGACATACCGTCACGAGTTGGCTTCGCCACGGTAAAGAACCATTTGGCCACCAGGCAACTTATTGATTTTCTGGGGAGCAATGTCTTCGTTTACCATGGTTTCGTGGAGTTCTATTTGGAAGGAAAGTGGGTGAAGGCGACCCCTGCCTTCAACCGGGAACTCTGTGAGAGGCACCAGGTGGAGCCGTTGGAATTCAATGGGCGGGAGGACTCCCTTTTTCACTCTTTCAACCGGGAAAACAAGAAGTACATGGAGTATGTGGAATACCACGGCACCTACGCTGATATCCCAGTGGACGCCATAGTAGCCGCCTGGAAAAAAAAGTACGGCGAAGATCAGGTGGAGGAGTGGATTGAGATGTTTGCCCAAAAGGAAGATACTCAGTTTGCCGATTTTGATAAAGAGGATGTCTGGGAAGGATGAAAAACTGACCCTGATTGGGGTAAATTAGGTGCCATATTACTCCAAACAGAGCAAGAAGGGGATGGACTGCGGACACTCAAAAGGTGGGAGGAGCAGTAATAATGGTTGACTACTTCGTGAATTTTCACCCAGTGTTTCAGGCTTTTCTTGCGACGTGTTTCACCTGGTTTTTAACAGCTCTTGGGGCAGCAGGGGTTTTTTTCACTCGAACAGTGAATAAAAAAATACTTGATCCCCTGCTCGGTTTTGCCGGAGGGGTGATGATTGCCGCCAGTTACTGGTCTCTGCTCGCCCCAGCCCTCGAGATGGCGGAACAGCAAGGTCAAATTGCCTGGGTCCCGGCTGCAGTGGGCTTTCTGTTGGGAGGAGTGTGTCTGAGGCTTGTTGATAGACTTTTGCCACACCTCCACCTCTATGCTCCCATCGAGGAAGCTGAAGGAATCTCAACTACCTGGAAGCGGACTACTTTACTCGTTCTGGCTATCACCTTGCACAATATCCCAGAAGGTCTGGCCGTCGGCGTTGCCTTCGGGGCTGTAGCCCACGGTCTACCCACGGCTACCCTTCCTGCGGCCATTGCTCTGGCTGTGGGCATTGGTTTGCAGAACTTTCCAGAGGGGATGGCAGTTGCCATGCCATTACGGCGGGAAGGGGTATCCAGGCTAAAAAGTTTCTGGTATGGGCAACTCTCTGGTATTGTGGAGCCCGTTGCCGGTGTTATTGGGGCTGCTGCGGTCATCGTTTCGCAGCCAATTTTACCCTACGCCTTGGCCTTTGCCGCTGGAGCAATGATTTTTGTGGTGGTGGAAGAGGTGATACCCGAATCCCAGCGCGGCGGGAATGCGGATTCGGCTACCATGGGGCTCATGGTAGGGTTTACGGTGATGATGATACTTGATGTGGCCCTGGGCTAAGGCAAGGAGATTTTAGATTGCAGATTGGGCATTTGGGCGCTCTAAAATTTGCGAGCTGAAATCTACAATGAGAACAATAACCAGCCTCACTAAAAAAGACGGCCCAATTGAAAGCAAAACCAGTAGGTCGGATGGTTCCGCTAAGCGGGTTCATCCGGCGACAAATCTTTTCCGGCCGGTACGGTAACCGTCCTATGGAAGAGGGCTTACATGAAATTAGAATCAGTACCAGCTGAAATGACAGCCTGTGTATGGCGCGGTGGTTCAGAGGTCACGGTAGAGGCCGTGCCGGTACCTGAAATCGGCGAGGGCGAAGTACTCATTCGGGTTGAAGCTTGCGGGCTCTGCCCTACTGACATCAAAAAAATCGATCTGGGCCTGGTGGAGCCACCTGTAATTCTCGGCCATGAGATGGCAGGCGTGGTGGTGGCAGCAGGTCAAGGTGCTGAAGGATTTCTCGGCAAGCGAGTGGCCGTTTATCATCATATACCGTGTCTGAAATGTAGATTGTGTGAATTGGGACGCTACAGCCAGTGTGCCGGTTATAAAAAGACCGGCACCACAGCGGGGTTTACCCCTGCCGGAGGAGGATGGGCCGAATACGTCAAGGTTTCTCCCTGGATCGTAAGTGGCGGCGGAGTGGTAGAGATTCCGGAGCGGTTGCCGGTCAAGGTCGCAATTCTTATGGAACCCCTCAATACCTGTCTCAAGTGTACAAGTGCTCTTCCTGATTCAAAAGGCACCGCGGTGATATTGGGGCAGGGCCCTGTTGGACTCATGCTGACTGCCCTGATGCACAGAGATGGCTGGGAGGTTTTTACAGTTGAGCCGCTGCCTGAACGACAGGAAAGATCTGTCAGGTATGGCGCCAAGGCAGTCTATCATTCCGGTGAGGATCTCAATGCCAGACTTCAGGAGAGTACTCCACCTTTAGGCCCTGATGCTGTCATCGCTGCCACGGAATCCGAGGAAACAATAAATGGTTCTCTCCGTGCGTTGAGGCCCGGCGGGACGTTGATTCTCTTTGCCCATACCCGCATGGGACAAGAACTCAAAATCGATGCTGGACAAATAGGTATGGCTGAAAAACAGGTCATAGGAAGCTATTCGTCTTCTATTGAGCTCAATGGACTGACCACGGAAACCCTTATTGATCAACGATATCCTTGGGGAGAGTTTGTGACCCATGTGTTTCCGCTGGATGAAATCAATCAGGCCCTCGCCCTGGCAAAAAGTCCTGAAGGGGACTCGCTGAAGGTTGCGGTCGCGCCTGATGCCCGGGCTTTGGAGAAAGGAAGTAGTTAATCATGAATTCAGCCGTGCCTGAGACAATGTTGGCCTGTGTGCTTCACGGGAAAGAAGACGTCAGGTTGGAGAGAATACCGGTGCCAGAGCTGCAACCGGGCGACATCCTTGTTAGGGTAGAAGCGGCTTTGACCTGTGGTACGGACTTGAAAGTCTTTCTCCGGGGCTATCATGAACGCATGATTCAGCCACCATCTGTGTTCGGCCATGAATTTGCCGGCGAGGTAGTAGCCAGCGACGATGGACAGTTTTCAGCGGGTACGAGGATAGTCGCCGCTAACTCAGCCCCCTGTTGGGACTGTTATTTCTGTGAGTTGGACAAACCCAATCTCTGTAATGACCTGCTCTTTGCCAACGGGGCCTATGCCGAATATGTTCGTGTTCCCGCCAGAATTGTGGAAGAGAATTGTCTCACCATCCCAGCAGATCTTCCGGCGGCCAAGGCGGCGCTGGTGGAGCCACTGGCCTGTGCAGTCAAAGGTGTGGAGGACGTCGCCATAAAGGAAGGGGAAAAGGTGTTGGTAATCGGTGCCGGGCCTCTAGGCTTGATGCTCGCCCGACTCTCAGTGTTGGCCGGTGCAGAAGTCACCACGGTTGACGACCAATCAGATCGGCTTGCCGTTGCTGCTGAACTGGGTGCGGCTAATACTGTTGCAGAAAGGCTCTCAGCCGAATTGCTTCAGCGGCTGCGGGATGAATATACGGTTCACAAGCTGGGTTTTGACTGTGTGATTGAGGCCGTGGGCAAACCAGAAACTTGGAATCAAGCGGTTGAACTGGTGCGGCCGGGTGGCCGGGTGAACCTTTTCGGCGGCTGTCCACGAGGAACTGAACTGCGTGTCGATACTACCCGCCTCCATTACGACGAGATTCGTATCTATGCCTCTTTCCATCATACCCCGGAGACGGTGAGAAAGGCCCTGGAATTCGTTAAGACCTCTCAGGTACCTGCCCTTACTCTCGTCAGAGAAGGAAGATCGCTCTTTGATTTACCGGAAGTTCTTCAGGAAATGCGCGCAGGCAAAGCTCCCCCAAAAACGGCAATTCTTCCTCAGCTTCCTGCGGGAGCTTGTCTATCAGCAGAGGAGCTGGAGACGTTCAGCGGCTCGTAATAGGAGTGTGATGGACAAAGCCAAACATCCCCCTCTTAATACATCCTACCACTGGTACCGCTTTTTTTCTCAGGTCTAATTCTTACTTTGAAAGCCCTGTAAAACGGTTCACTGCTTTTTTGCTTCCCGTAGCGGTCCAGTTGGTATCGCTGGCCGTGGACTTTGACCTTGGTATTACCAACGTTCAAGGGTTCGAAGCAGATTAAACCCTTATCTTTATCAATGGAGTATTTGACAATGTCGTCACTTTGGACCCAGACTTCTTCAACATGATAGCCGCCATTGGGGGGCTTTCCGGACAAAGATAAAGTGTCGCATCTAATATCACCCATTTTTATGTGGAGAGTTCTCTCCGCAAAACCATCCACTGCACTCAGGGAGGCAAATAAAAGCACAACAAGGAAAAATAAAATTTTTGTGGATCTGATGTTCATAGCTTACTCCTTCTCCTTCAAGCTTCCCATCACTGCGAGATTCCGCAAGAATATTCATAGTATTAATCATTAACCGTCTCAGTTGCACGTTTTTACAAGATATTGTTAAGAGGAAGGGAAAAATCCAGCTGCAGGAATGACAGCAGATTACAACTACACGTCATTCCCGCGGAGGCGGGAATCTAGATTCCGGATATCCGCCTGAGGCGGATTCCGGAATGACGAATCGCGGCTGAAAGCCGCTCCTACAGGATGATGCACTTAATGATGTCTGCGGGAAAGGCTTTTAAGCTCGATTTCTATCGTTCAATGGACTCGAGTTCAAATTTCAAGGGGTAAGATTTTGGTAACAGCCAGAGGAGGCTCAGAAATGAATGATATGCTTTGCCAACTCGTCAGGGTGCACGTATTGCTCCGGCAGAACTTTCCCGCGTACTGAGATACCTGCTTCGTGGACTGTTTTGGGGCTACCCGACACCAGGGGAT
>JAUWKY010000146.1 GCA_030613915.1 Syntrophobacterales bacterium | reverse complement strand
TGACTGACATCAAGTCCTCCTCGTTGGCATTTTCAGATTCGCATTGGTTCTACAGATGCTCAGAGTCTGCAACCCCAGAATAATACTCCAGTCCCTCCAGTTTGTCTAGGTAGGAAGCAAGGCGCAAAGCGTCATATTAGTGCTAGTGCATTTTCTGCTAAAATCCCGCCGCAACAGCCTTGGCCTGCTCTCTGGCTGCTTCCATAATCTTTTCCTTATCTTCAGGAGATACCAGGGTTGGCTCGACAAGTATGGTCTGAAAGTCACTGAAGCCAAGGAATGTCAGGATATGCTCCAGATAAGCTTTTTGCAGGTCGTAGGTCTCAGCGCCGGTACCGGAACCGTAAGCGCCACCCCGCGCGTAGATGGTGGCAATGGGCTTGCCGGTCATAAGACCCTTGTACCCCTCTTCAGGACTGAAGCTAAAGGTGTACCCAGGCTGGACGATCACATCGAGGTAATGTTTCAATTTGTAGGGGATGCCGAAATTCCACATGGGCAGTGACAAGAGATATTTGTCCGCCCTGGTAAACTGGGCGATCACATCCTCTACGGCTTTCCAGGCCTGCCTCTGTTCCTCTGTGTGCTCCAGACCATGAAGGATGACATATTTTGAATCAATAACATGCCCATCGAACTCAGGAAGGTGAGTTGCCCAGAGATCCAGGGTTTCAACTACGTCTTTTGGGTGAGTGCGTTCATATTCGCTTATAAAGGTTCTTGCAGCTTCAATTGAAGCGGATCTTTTCTTGCGTGGTGAAGCTTCGATATAGAGCAAATGTGCCATCTAAGGCCTCCTGTGCTGGAGTTGTGAGTGAAATTGTCTGCAATGCAACAATTCAATCTGCGAATAGTTCCTCCAAATATAGGTACGAATTTAGCCTATGCAACCAGGAGCTAACTGAAATGAGCTAAAGTGTCTAAGGAGAGGCAAATGCCTAAAATGTCTAAAATGGCGGTTAATTTGGGGGCTGAACGTGTTCTGCCTTACTGGTTGAGAAATGAGACGAGTTTTACTATATTCTTTGACCTAGCCCGCATATTTCAGAATGGCCTACTATGACCTTCGCGGTCTCGAGAAACCAATTCATAAAATATGCGGGCTAGTTGAGGCAGTGCCAATAATTTTAGGCATTTTTGCTCATTTTAGCTCACTTTAGGCACTTAGTTTGGGGATTCCCCATGAAATCGAAGGTTCAAACCCGGTTGTTTATTGCGTTGCTAAGTTTGATTATGTTTGCTATTTCGGCCACGATCTGCAGTAGTCAGGGTAAAACTGTAAGGGTGCAGTGCAAGGTCAATACCGGACCTTGCTGGGCCCATATATCTGGAACCAAGGTGAGCCTGGATATTGAGCCGAAGCCGGTAAAAGCAATGCACGACCTCACTTTTACTGTCACTTTTGCGGGTGAGAATCCTGTGGCCGCCCCTTACATTGATTTAGGTATGCCTGGCATGAATATGGGGAGAAACCGGGTTATTCTTAAGCCGGCTGGAGAGCTGGTTTACCGGGGTGAAGGAGTCATCGTCCGATGCCCCAGCGGCCGCCGGACCTGGAAGGCTAAGGTTACGGTTCCCGATGTGGGTTCGGTGGAGTTTGTCTTTGATGTTATCTACTGAAACGATATATTTCGTCCTTTTTACCACAGGCCTTACTGTTGGGTTTGGTCACTGCATCGGCATGTGCGGGCCGATCGTCGTCTCCCTTTCACTCAGCTTGAAGGGGCGGTCGGTACTTGTCCCTCACTTGCTTTACAATGGTGGACGGATCACCACCTATGGCTTACTCGGAGGTGTTATGGGAGCCACCGGTTCCTTTACCCGGGTAGTCGCCAGCATTGCCAGCCTCCAGAAAGGTGTGATGATCCTTACCGGCATGCTCATTGTGGTGATGGGGCTTGCCATGGCCGGCTGGATACCATTGGGCGTAATTTTCGGGGATTATTACAACCCCCAGGGTGTATTATCACGAGGGTTTCGTAAGCTGTCTGAAGCAAGATCAACGGGGACATACTATCCGTTAGGAATGCTGCTGGGCCTGCTACCATGCGGGCCAGTGTATACGGCCCTTCTTGCTGCGGCGCGGGCTGGCATGGAAACCCAGAGCACCCTGGAGGGTTTACTCATTGGTGTGGGGATTATGCTGTCATTTGGCCTGGGGACGGTGGTTGCCCTGCTGTTGATCGCAAAGCTTACCGATCTCGGCTGGTTGAAAAGAAGAGATGTGATCTACAAGATCTCCTCGGTGCTTATGGTCATTGTGGGGGTCTACTTTGTAGTAAAAGCCATACGGTATTGAGGGTGGAGATTGTAGATTTTAGATTGCAGATTGCAGATTGAAGCATGGAAATTACAAATCACGATGACTAAGGATTTAGGTGTCAGGTGTCAGGGAGGAAAAGCAAAAGAGCTGAAACCCGAACACTGAAACCTGAAACCCTGAGATTCTTTACCGAAGTACCAGGAGGTAATCCAGGATATGATTGATCTCGTGAAGAAGTTTTTTGGCAAGAGTAGGAGTGACGTTTCTGAAGCTGAGAAGGAAACCACATCTCATGATGTCCGGATAGCAACATGTGCTCTTTTGCTCGAGATGGCTCATATAGATGGCGAGTTCAGCGAGTCAGAAAGAGAGAGTATCATCAATATTATAAAGAAAGATTATGATCTATCCGATGAACATGCTGCTGCACTCATTGAAACTGCGAATGAAGAGTTAAAGAGAAGTATAGACTTGTGGAAGTTTGCAAGGCTTATTAATCAGAATTATTCCACGGATGAAAAGAGCCAGATCATTGAGATGGTATGGAAAGTCATATATACGGATGCAAAACTTGACAAGCATGAAGATTATCTGGTCCACAAACTGGCTAATCTGTTGCGCCTCACTCACAAAGAATTGATTGACGCTAAAATGAAAGTAATTCGTTCAGCCTGAAAAGGCCCCAGCGAGCGCATTCCCCGCAGCGACTCGACCTGAGGACTTCGAGTGAGCCTCAGTCGAACTCCTCGTCGACAGGTCTTGTCGTAGCGAAGCGAAAATCCCGCTTCAGAGGGGCTGCAGGGAACTTCATTTGAAATCCCCCTGTATCCCCCTTTACGAAAGGGGGAAGATTTTTAAGTGATTTCATTAAGTTCCCCCCTTTAACAAAGGGGGGTTAGGGGGGATTTAAGGATAAGGGACGAATCATTTGAAAACATATCATATAGACGAGACTTGTGGAGGCAAATTAATGGAAACCTCACTGAATGCTCTCATGGAGGCCGGCACGGCAGTTATTTCTGATGTGTTCGATACCATGGATCTTTTGCCGCCGATTCTGGACAACTCTCTTTTTCCCATGCCGGGCCCGGGTGTAAGATTCATTGGCCCAGCCTACACAATTACCGGGGAATCACACCACTGGTCGGGAAGTGGCGATCGAGCCAAACTGGCCGCCATAGATGCCATGGTTCCTGGCGTTGTGCCGGTATGGGCCGGGAACGATATTCAGGGAGTGTGCTGCTTTGGCGATTTGCTGACCGAGGCCATGAAAGCAAGGGGTTGCGCTGGAGTGGTGGTGGACGGGGGGGTGAGAGATGTAGCTTACCTGAGGACCCTGGAATTGGCCATGATGGTGCGCTACCGCACGCCGGCCCAGGCTATCGGGCGCTGGCGCGTATCCGATCGTCAAGTCCCGATCCGGGTCCGTGGAGCTCTGGAAGATTGGGTGACGGTGACGCCTGGTGACATAGTTGTCGCTGATGATGATGGGGTGATTATCGTTGCAGCCGGATTCGTTGACGAAATCACAGCTCAGGTTAGCAAATGGGCTGACAAGGACTCCAAGGCGAGAGAAGACATCCGCAAGGGTATGGGTCTCATTGAGGCATTGGATAGGTATGGACATCTGTAGATTGCGGATTTGGGATTGCGGATTGCGGATTTGTGAAGGCATAGAGCATGGAGCATGGAGCATGGGGAAGTAATTTCGGATTTCGGATTGGGGATTTTATTTCAGAACTTTCAGCATGACTTTGTAAAGATCGGTATTGTCTACGGCCCTTCCTAAGTACCGGCTTCCAGGTCCCTGACTCCAGATCAGCATGTCTTCGGCCGTGTGTCCTTTGCTGGTCCAACCATGATCAACTATATCACCGCGTTTGTATTTCCTTCCTCTGGCACCACTGATAGCAAAGCCACCGGTCTCATGATCGGCTGAGATAATTACCAGGGTGTTTTGCCTTCGATTTGGCTTCTCATTGATCCAATCCAGTACCACCTTCACAGCTTCGTCGAAAGCTAGGGCTTCACCGATCTGGTAGGCAACATCGTTACGGTGGCTGGCCCAATCGATTTGAGATCCTTCCACTAAAAGAAAGAAACCATCCTCGTCTTTTTCTACACTCTCAAGAGCTGCTGTTGTCATTTGGGGCAGTGTGGGCTCTTCTGCCTGGTAGTGCTCCTCTGGATAGAGACGAAAAAGTTCCGGGGTTTTCCCCTTTGGAGTGAAAAGCCCCAAAATCTTTCTTGAGCCCTTTGCCACAACACCGTCCAGTGCTTTCTTAGTGTAAACGACTTGATAACCTTTCCTCGCTGCATCTGCAATGAAGTCGCCGAAGGTGCCACACTCGTCGGCCTGCTTTTCAGTGGATTTGAATTTCTTTCGGCCACCCCCGAGGATTACATCCACTTCAGTAACCTGAATGTATTGCCGGGCAATCTCTTTCTCACAGCGCCTCGATGGAACGTGGGAACCGAAGGCAGCTGGAGTGGCGTGGGTAACGGTTGAGGTGACCACCAAGCCTGTTGCTTTCCCCTTTGCCTTGGCAATCTCCAGGATGGTAGGGCCAGGTGCTGGTTCGCATCTTCCATTTTGATCGTCGTCATGACAAGAGATCTCTCCATTGCGGAATTTCTCACCACTGGCCCAGGCGGAAGCGGCAGCAGCAGAATCGGTCAATGAATCACTTGCCGAATGGGTCCTCTGGTAACCAATGGTAGGCAAGGTCTCCAGGTGAAGACTTTCCCCGTCCGGCCCGTTTTTGAAAATCCGGGCGGCAGCCACATGGGCGAGACCCATACCGTCTGCAACCATAAAGATAATATTCTTAGCTTTTGGTACAGGCTCTTTCTTGCCCCGGTATTGTTTTTTAGGAGTAAAACTGGCAAAAATTAACCATAGACTTAAAAACAGTAGGAAAAGAAGGGATACTCTCTTTCTACTAGCTGTTTGTCTGTGCACTAAGAATCCTCCCCTTAATGGATAAATTATTCTGTATTCTTGATGAGTACTAATAATCGGTCCATCTTAACCTACGAAAACTAACCGTCGAGTCCACCCATGTCAACATGCCTGCGCCTCACCGGTCAATTAAGAACCAACCTTTTTTTGTGTTTTATCTAGACGTTAAGGCGTATTTTATGGTTTTGGCGGGATGCTTGACAAGTTTTATCTACTCTGATAGAAGCCATTCCTATTATCTTGAGGACGTTCCAGAAAGAATAATAGAAACAATCCCTCCATTGCGAAGGAGGTGGGTTATGGGAAGAGAAAGACGCCGCCACCGCAGGGTACCCGTGGATTGGCCTGCTGTGGTTAAACATACCGACGGGGGCATAGTCGCAGAGATGGAAAATATCGGCGCCAATGGAGCCTTTATACGTTGTGAGAAGCCATTGAGACCGAAAGAACGGTTCATGCTTCATATCATGGCTCCCAATCACAGCACTCTGAGTGCCCGCGCCGAAGTGGCCTGGTTACAGGTACACTGCAATGAGAACGATATACCTCCGTGTGGGATGGGTGTTCGCTTCACCAGGGCTTCAGGTAGTGTTCGCCAGTTCCTCAAATATTTTGTCGCCCAGCACTATGAGAAGAAAAAACCGACCGTTGACTGACATGCAATAAATGTCATCAATCCGAACCTCCACTGCACTGAAGAGCCAAGAGAAGGAATCTCCACCCTCAAACCATAAGCCATTGCTCGAGTTCGCCCCTCCTTGACCGGCACAGCTGTAGGGACGGCGGTTGGGGGCGCCAGGCTCCGGTTGGTTCATAGACCAAGGCCTTCCCGGCTTCGGGGTGGCTCCTTTATTTTATCCTTTGAAAACCACGTCTCTTGGCGGTGGATAATTTATTCTTCATCTAACCATCTTGCTTGCACCGATGAAGCATTTGCTGGAGAAAGCGAATGAGGTTAATAAGATACATAGCAATTATTTTGATGATCACTACCCTTTTGTCTGGCTGTCTGGTCATCGGAAAAAACAAGGAATACCAGCCATTTGACTCCACGGAGCTTGGCAAACTAGTTCCGGGACAGACCAAAGCGACAGAGGTGACCGAGATATTTGGAGCCCCA
>JAUWKY010000157.1 GCA_030613915.1 Syntrophobacterales bacterium | reverse complement strand
CAATCAGCGTAGGGTTTGATCAACGCCCGCCGGAGCGGCGGGACTACCTTTTGCTAATGATTAGTGCGCTCGAACGGCTCTTTCTCGGGCTGCGTCCTTTCTGGGGTAGAGAAGAGAAAACATTGCATTACACTGCGGTCGAGGCGCGGCCGCACCACCTGCTGCGGGCACTGCCGGCCCTGATGCGCGGTCGGAGGAATCGTTATGGGACGCCTGACAATGGTTACTTCAGCCACAATGTCCAGCAAGTACAGCTGACTTTTAACAGCGGTTTTGCCCTGGATGGTGAGCTTTTCAAGGCTGAATCTCATCTCGGACCGGTGGTTGTCCAAAATGGCGGCAAGGTGTCATTCTTGCGGTTGTGATCGTGTCAATCCCACCACTACTAACTACCTTGATTGACCAAGAGTCTTCGCGCCCGGCTCCACCAGGGGTGCGGGCCCTGGCTGATGAGCTTCTGAACCGCTACGGGGACGCTGCTCAAGCAATCCTATTCTATGGCTCCTGCCTGCGCACGGGTGACGATAGTGATGGGATAGTGGACCTTTATTTACTGGTGGACAGCTACCGCACCGCTTTCCGCAGCCGCTGGCAGGCCTGCACCAATAAGCTGCTGCCACCCAATGTCTTCTATCTGGAATTGCCGGTCCAGGATCGAGTGGTGCGCACCAAGTATGCAGTTCTTACTCTCAAAGACTTCCAGCGTGGCACCTCGGTACAATGGTTTCATTCCTACCTGTGGGGACGCTTTGCTCAGCCTGTTGGCTTGGTCTATGCTCGTGACAGTCAAGCGGCAAGCCAGGTACGAGCAGCATTGGCGCGGGCCGTCCTTACCTTCATAACTCGCGTCTTACCTCAGATAACCGACCGCTTTACTGCTAGAGATTTGTGGCGCCAGGGGCTATTACTCAGCTATCGTGCCGAACTCAGGTCAGAGCGACCACAGAACCTCGTCCATCTGTTTGACGATGCGGAGGACTACTATGAGCAACTGACCCGAGCCGCCATGGTTTCAGTGCCTTTTGCGGTGGAGGTTTTTGACAGGCCTGACGGTTTTCATTATCAAGCCAACATTCCGGCGAGGGTGCGTAACCGCAATCGTTTGGCCTGGAGGTTGCGCAACGTTCAAGGCAAAATGCTTTCAATCTTGCGGCTAAGCAAAGCGTTTTTTACCTTTGAGGGTGGGCTGGAATATATCCAGTGGAAGATAGAACGGCACTCGGGTGTCAAGGTTGAATGGACTCCACGACTGAAAAAGTATCCATTGCTGGCAGTGGTAGTGCTAGCCTGGCGGTTGTACCGGAGGGGGGGCTTTCACTAGGCATAGCGCTTGGCGCAGTAGGCACGAGACACTAATCACTAGAAACGAATCACTTCGCCAATAATTCGCCAATGACCTCTTTCACCTTCTTCGGTGACAGGAGGGTAATACACGGAAAATTATCACAGTCTTTGCGTTTGATCCTGCAATCATCACACGGCTCTTGACCTCTCAGCACTACAGAATTGGGAGAAAGTGGTCTCCATCTCCTCTCATCCACCGGCCCAAAAAGAGCAACAATAGGGGTTCCCATGGCAGCAGCAAGGTGCATGGGACCGCTGTCATTGCCCAAAAAGAGGGAACTCATTTCAAAAAGGGCCATCAACTCACCGATGGATACACTGCCTCCAAGATTGTATGCTTTGTGACTTATCAAGGACATTGTGGCATCAATCTTGTCCTGGGCGCGGCCAGCGCCGACAAAGATGATCTGGAAACCTTGAGCGGAAAGCCAGTCTGTAACCTCTGCGAAACCTTCTGTGGACCACTGTTTGTGAATGTTGCCGGCACCGGCATGGATGGAAATAATCGGTTTCTCAGAGGTTATTCCATGTTTCCTAAGAACAGGGCCAAGTGAGTTTCTCCCTCTCTCGGAGGCGGTTAACAGGTAGTGTGGATCGTCTATGTTAGCTCCGAGAGCGATGGCAATCTCCATGTAACTGTGAACCTTATGCTTCCCAACTGGAAGGTCGATTTTTGTATTATAGACATACGATCTTCTGGCAGAGGAGTTACTAAGGCGGTATGCTGCACCTGACAAAAAACTCACTGCAGAAGAAGCACTTCCACCCTGTAAGTCGATGACAGCATCTGGGGATATACTTCTGATTTTCTTTATGAATTTGAGATACAGTGCTGCCCTTCTCAACACATTACTTCCGTAGATCTCTCTTCTTGGGAAGTAGAATATTCTATCGAAGCCATCAATACTTTCGACAGCCTCTCGGTAAGCACTGTCCACCACAAAATATACATTTTTTTCCCTAAAGTACTCTTGTAATGCGACGATTGATGAGAGAGAGACCACAAGGTTTCCCAAGTGTCTGTCCATCATTACAATAAGCACTGTGCGTATTTTGTCGTAGCTAATAAGCATTTTGTTGATAGTAAAGGTACTTGTAACTTTACTCCTGAGGTGGTGTCTCCTTTAACCTCTCAGGGGCGAGGCGGGCTATCGTGAGCTTCACATTAGCTTTTTGAACGGGTTCTGATCCAAGAAGCAACCAGTTCCGCGCTTCGCTGTACCAGGAGAATAGGCTTGAACGGAGATTCTCTTGCGGTTTTGATCCAAAGAATAACAGCAAGTACCCCGAAGATAACATTCGGCAGCCACAGACCGATGGCGGGTGGATAGGGCCCGTCTTTCCCCAAGGCCTTGGCTGCTGACACAAAAAGATAATAGAGCAAAAACAGGACTAGTCCCAGAACCACTCCGGAGAGTCGGGAACCGGTCCTCGATTGAACGCTCAAGGGCGCAGCAATAAAGCCCAAGACAATACAGGCGAAAGGGAGGGACAGGCGACGATGCCATTCAAATGATAATTTGTTGCGTTTTTTTGAGTCGAGTTTGGTCGAAGTAAGCGCCTGCCTTAGCTCAGTGAAACTGAGATTTCGTTCTCTCTTGCGGAGATCCTTCTCATTGAAAGCAAATGAGTCCAGATCCAGGTTGAAATCATAGTTCTGGAAGCGAATGGTTTGCAGGCTTTCCATCTCATCTCCCACCCGAAGGATCTGACCTCGAAGAAGCCTAAGGGTAATTCTTTTGCCGCTGGGATCGTGGACAAGAAAGCCTTCCTCGGCAACGATAGTGCTCTTGGTCTCAGGGGATCTCTCATCAGCAATAAAAACCTCGCGTAAGTGTCTGCCATCCGGGGATATGGTGTTAATGAAAAAAACGAGTCCATCAAACTGATCATTGAAAATTCGCTCTTTGAGACCCAACTGACCTCTAGAGCGAGCCATCTCCAAGAGAAGGCGCTGAAAACCACTGTTGCTATGTGGCAGAACAAAACTGGAGAGACCGAGGGTGGTCAGCCAGGCAAAGCCTGTCAGCAGGGCCACTGGAGGAAGCGTCTGATAAAAGCTGATGCCAGCAGTTTTCATGGCGGTGATCTCGTTGTCATGAGCGAGCCTGGCAAATGCTAGAAGTACGGCGAGTAAAGTGGCCATAGGAATGGTGAAGATGAAAAAGTAGGGGAGCGAATAGATCAAGAGCATGCCGAGGTCGGCCAAACCGGACTCGCTTGCAAAGAGCAGTTGAGTGTACCGCATGATTTTGCCCAGAAAGAGAACGAGAGTCAGAACCAAGAGGCTGACAAAAAAAGGCACCGCCTGCTCAACGAGAAGATATCTTAGCAATATCCGTTTCATAGATGTGGAGTGTAATGAATGAGCGTGAGTTTGTAAATGGCTAAAAAAGTGCTGGCTTCCTTTAACTGCTGTGCTATATTCATCGGCAGCGCACTCAAAGCCACCATGGTTGAGAGGTAGATTCGATAGATGCCAACCACCTATGATTCTAAGGTTCTCTCTGAAGGTATAGACAAGTTTTCATCCTGCCGGATCCTGGTAGTGGGCGATGTGATTATGGACGAGTTCCTCTGGGGTCGCGTTGAAAGGATTTCGCCTGAGGCACCGGTGCCGGTGGTACAGGTCGAAGAAGAGTCCCTTGTGCTGGGTGGAGCTGGCAATGTGGTTAACAATATCATTTCTCTGGGCGGGCAAGCACTCCTATGCGGGGTCACTGGCAATGATGCCATGGGTAGGGAATTGGTTCACATGTTGCAAGAGATGAACAGTCCCACTCACGGCCTGGTGGTTGAAGATCGGCGACCCACCACCATAAAAACCAGAGTAATCGCCCACTCCCAGCAAGTGGTTCGAGTGGATCGCGAGGAAAGGGAGCCTGTAACTGAGGCTAGCATCGAAAGAATTATTACCACCGTCGAAGAACAGATCGATTCCATCGATGCAATTGTGGTTTCCGACTACGGCAAGGGTGTCGTTGCTCAAGGCCTGATGGAAACCATTCGCCTACTCACACGTGGCAGGCAAATTACCTTGACAGTTGATCCCAAAGTGCAGAACGTGGCTCTGTATAAGGGGGTTACCTTAATTACCCCCAACCATCAAGAGGCAGAGCTCATGTCCGGGATTGTCATCAATGACGAAGAGAGCCTCAGGCGAGCTGGGACCCGCCTGCTTGATGAACTTGGTTGCCAGATGGTTCTGCTCACCCAGGGCGACAGAGGTATGACGCTGTTTGAGGGGAACGGTCGGGCCACCCAAATTCCCACGGTGGCCAGAAAGGTTTTTGACGTATCCGGTGCGGGTGACACTGTAACAGGAACTTTCACTCTGGCTCTGGCAGCCGGTCTGACACCGAGGCAGGCGGCGGTGTTGGCAAATCTCGCCGCCGGCATTGTAGTTGGTGAGATTGGCACGGCCACAGTTGCAGCTTCTCGACTAAAAGAGGTTTTGATTGACACTGCATCGGGACGGAAATAAAGCTGGGGGAACCTAATTGACAATCCCTGCGTCTAACCCCACGCGCTCCAGTGGAATGATTATTGCTTCTTTAGGTGGTTCTATTAATGCAATGTTTTTTCTTAACCCGGATACTTTATGAATCACCTACTGCGACCACAAATATGACCGTCCTTCCTGGCGTCCTCGGGTATCGGCCCCTGCGACGTACCGTTTAGGTACGCCTCGGACCAATCCCGCGGTACCGCGGGACGGTTGCCAGGTGGCACGCCCATCTTCGCGGTCTCGCGACAGTAATTCATAAAGTATCCGGGTTGGATCTGAGGAGCAATACTAATGCATATCTGTGTAGTCGGCGTTGGTTATGCGGGATTGGTAACCGGTGCCTGTTTTGCTGAGTTTGATGTCAGCGTCACCTGCGTAGACAAGGATGAGGCCAGGATCGAGCTCCTGCAACAGGGAGAAGTGCCGTTTTATGAGCCGGGGCTCACTGAGCTCGTCTCTAAGAATGTCAAGGCAGGCCGCTTGAGTTTCACAACCGACGCGGGAAGTGCAATCAGGCAAGCCCTTGTAGTTTTCATTGCAGTAGGCACTCCTTCTGCCCCTGACGGTGGTGCTGATCTCAAATACATACGTGAGGTGGCAGTCACCATCGGTCAGAATCTTAACGGCTATAAGGTGATCGTAACGAAAAGCACGGTTCCCGTTGGCACAGGTCAGATGATCAGCCAGATCATCGAAGAGAAGCGAGAGTCCGACGTGGCCTTCGATGTGGTGTCGAATCCTGAATTCCTTAGAGAAGGGGCGGCGATAGAGGATTTCATGCGGCCCAATCGGGTGGTGATAGGAGCTGAGAGCGACCAGGCCATCGCCATTTTGAAGGACCTCTACAGTCCGCTTTATCTTATGGAGACCCCTTTTGTGGTCACTGATGTACAGACTTCGGAGATGATCAAATACGCCTCCAATGCTTTTCTTGCCACCAAGGTTTCGTTTATCAATGAGATGGCCAATATCTGTGAACAAGTGGGTGCCGATGTTCACCAAGTGGCCAAAGGAATGGGATTAGACGGTCGCATAGGGTCGAAATTCCTCCACGCCGGCCCCGGTTTTGGTGGCTCCTGTTTTCCGAAAGACATTAAGGCTATCGACAAGATTGGCCACGATCACGGCTACAGCTTTGAGATTGTTAAAGCGGTAATGAGAGTTAACAAACGGCAAAGAAAACTCATGGTCGCAAAGATCAACCAAGCTTTGGGAGGAGTGAAGGGTAAGAGCCTGGCAATTCTTGGCCTTACGTTCAAGCCCAATACAGATGACATGCGAGAGGCTCCATC
>JAUWKY010000204.1 GCA_030613915.1 Syntrophobacterales bacterium | reverse complement strand
AGTCCGTGGTCCGTTGCGGGCTCACTTCGTTCACCGCACAGAGCATAGCATGGAGCATGGGCAGCATAAAGACAGAGGTCGGAGGTCAGAGATCAGAGGACAGAGGGTTATTAGGCACTAGGCACCAGAGGACAGGATAGGTTTATTAGAGAATTAGAAAATTAGTCAAAGAGATCAGTTATTCACAGATTACCCTTTACCGTTTACTGTTCACTAATTAACGACTTCTACGCCTTTTACGATTTCTACGATTTCTACGGCTTCAACGATTTACCGCTTACCGCTTACCGCTGACTACTTGTACTTGTGTTTCTTGGCGAAAGTTCTTATATTCTTTGCCGTTATGGGTAAATTCAAACGTCTGAAGAACCAGACCCTGGCCAAAGTCTACACCAAGATTCCCTCGCTGGTGGACCTTTATGCTAAGGGAGCAGAACTGGTGGTCAACACCACCACCCCTTTCTCTCCTCTCAACAAACCCCTTGAACAGTGCCGCCTCGTCCTTGTTACCACAGGGGGCACCCACACCAGGGACCAGAAGCCCTTTGACATGTCAGACAAAAAGGGTGACCCCTCCTATCGAGAGCTCCCCTCAGACATTGACGTGGAGCAACTGACCATCACCCATGACTACTACAACCATGCCGATGCCCTTGCCGATCCCAATTTAGTACTGCCCATAGAACCCCTGCGGCAGTTGCTTCACCAGGGGATGATTGGCTCGATTGGCCCCAGGTTTTTCAGCTTCATGGGCCATGTTATGGGGGAGCCCCTCAAGACATTGACCGACACCACTGCACCGGAGGTTGCTGCGGCTTTGATTGCCGACGAGGTGGATGCAGCTTTTCTAACCCCAACCTGAGGTCTCTGTAATCAATCCGTTGGATTGATCCAGCGCATCTTTGAAGAGGAGGGAATCTCTACGGTATCTATTTCTCTCAATTTGGCCATTACCAAAAAGGTCAAGCCGCCTCGGGTGTTGTACCCGGGTTTCTCGCTGGGTCATCCCCTGGGACGAGCCCATGACAGGAATGTCCAGTTGCGGGTATTGCGAGACGCTCTCGGGCTGTTGGAGATGGATTTAGAGCCGGGCGAGGTGGTGATTAAGTCGTACTAAAGGACAGCAGGCAGATTGCAGCTGACAGCGGGCAGCCGGGTTATCCGTTATTAGTTATTCGTTATTCGTTATCTGGAAAATTCACCGCTATGAGCTGTCGTGACGACCTGAAAGATTTCTACGCCTTCTACGCCTTTTACGATTTCTACGATTTCTACGATGTACCACTTACTGCGCGAAGCGGCCTGAGCCTGGCGAAGGGCTCACTGCTTACTATTATCTCAACAGGAGGACTCGCAACATCCCGCGGAGGGAAAAAACATCCTCAGGGTCCCTCTGGCCAAGCAATATCTGCCTGGCCACCCCTCGCACGGCCGGGTTGCGAGCGGCCTTTGTAATGAGAAGGTTGGCGAATGACGTGAAGTGAAACAATCTCTGCGCTGTCAGGTAACCTTGATGGCGTCCATCCAGCGTCTTCCGCAGATCTCTCTCGTAATTCCCTAAAATCCGGCTGGTAAAATCATTTTTCTCAAGAGCCTCGAGGGCAACAGAAGCAGCCACCCGTCCACTTTCCAGGGCACTGCTAACCCCCTCCCCTACAAAAGGAAAGGTAAGGCCGAGGGCCTCTCCCAGAACAAGGAGCCCTGGTGCGCAGGCTCGTGCGCCTTGAAAACCTGTGCGCATTGGGGCTGTTCTGATTGGCGCAATTTGCTCCGCCATTTGTAGATGCCGGGATAGTGGTTGAACATGCTTATAGAAGCCCTTCAGGTTCTGGCCGATATGGGCCATTTTCTTGCGGCCATCCAGATAAATACCGCAGCCCACATTGAAAATACCCTGCCCCAAAGGAAACATCCAGCTGTAGCCGGGGAGTAGACGGCGATCGTAGATAACGACCATGGAGCTCTCATCTATCGTCTCGGTTAGGCGAAAATACCCCCGAGCACCAATGGCGCTATGATTCCTATTTATCAGGACTCCGAACACGCGCAGGATTCGGGCGTTGGCACCAGTTGCCAGGAGCACCAACCGAGCAGTAATACTAATTTTGTCTCCTTCCTGATCAAATCCTACGGCTCCCACACAGGCTCCATCCTGGACCAGCGGCTCTGATACCGTTATGCCACCCACAAAGTTGGCCCCTCGGCTACAGGCCTCCTCAAGGAGCAATGCATCCAGCTCTTTCCGTGGAAGGGTGAACGAATTCCCTTCCAGCTCACACTCAGTCCCATTCGGCGCCACGAAAATAATGCTATGGATAGGATGGGCCTTTTCTTTCACCGCTTCGTCTAAGCCGACGCTTTCCAAAACTTCCAGGCTATCCTCGAGAAGAGCGTCTCCGCATACCTTTTCTCTAGGAAATGGGCTGCGCTCTACCACCAGGACATCGATTCCTTGACGGACCAATTCCACCGCAGCCAAGCAGCCTGCCGGTCCGGCACCAACCACCAGAACGTCGGTTTGCATATCCCGATTCAAAGCTTCCCCATTCCTGGATGTAAGAGTGAAAACACGGAATTCTTGACAGGTAATATCATTATAACTGGTGGGTAAGGATCCGTATAGCCCAAAGCGCAGAGCGCTAAAGCGAGACAGGGTTAAGGCGGGAAATGCGAGAAAAGTTAATTAGTTGATTAGTACACGGTAATCTGTGAATAATTAATTTTTTTGACTAATTTTCTAATTCTCTAATAAACCTATCCTGCCCGCTGCTAGCTGTCCGCTGCCTGCTGTCTTTCCCTATGCCAACAACAAAGACCGGCTCAGCCGTCCGCTTTTGTCAGACAGTCTGGCCGGTCTTTAGCGATTCTAAACCTAATAACCTAGCCTACTCTGTGATTTCAAACTGGAGCTCTTTCAACACGGTTCCCTCCGGGTCGAGTACATCTACACGCCAGGAGCCAATCTCATGGGTTTGAACTATCTTGGAACTCCAGGTGCGCCAGTTGTCCGAGGTTATGTCAAGGTCTACCCGGGCCCGCTCGGTGGCACCGAAATACCAGACGTGGGTGATTGTAGTCGGAGTCTGTGCGCCGGTAATCTTGGTAAAACAGTAAAGGGCGCCAATTGAAGCTGAGAAACTGACGCCGGCATCCACAGGTTCCCGGTCAACCACATCCTGGCAAATGGCAGCCACTGCCACTTCTAGTGAAGGAGCGTCCTGGGCCAGCATGGCTGGAGGCAGCCATAAGAAGCTGGCAACTACTACCAATAAGACGGCGGATTTGGTGAGGGACTGTTTCATTGTTGCTTTCTCCTTGGTAAAAGGGTTCATAATCTAAGCCCGCATTATTTAAGCACAATGGCTTGCTTCTTGCAATGATTAATAAAGCTTAAAATAAAGATTATTGTTGACTAACGATGCCTAATACCTATAATCCTGAAAAACTTGATATGGCCAATCAACAGCCTCATAGCCTTTTAGGTGATAGATGGTAAAATTCGCTGATTTGCAAAAAAAGGGCCAAAAGAAAAAGGGAGAACCGGATAGTTCACCTGTCGAAAAGGTGATGCAGCAAAAGGACTCTCCCCTTGATGCTCTCGACTGGTATCAACGCGCCTGCAAGTTTCTCGAGTGTTGTATAGAGCAGGTCCGTAACCATGATAACCTGGATGTGAGCGAGGGCGAACGGGTCGTTGAAGAAATAGCCCTGGCCTACTCACAGGGATTCCTGCCCCAGGAATTACTCATCCAGGCCCTCCATGGAGAATCCGACAGCTCTTTTCTCGTTACCAACGCAGTCAACGTAACCGTTTACGCGATGTTGATCAGCAGCACTTTGGGTCTGTCTAGGGAACGGCAAATGCAACTTGGACTCGCCGCTTTGTTGCATGATATCGGCAAGGTCCGAGTGCCTGATGAAATTCTCTACAGAGAGGAAAGCCTCACCGAAGAAGAGACTGAGGTATTTCGGAAATATCCCTCTGATAGCTTTGAGATATTGAATGCTCTTGGAGAGAATTACCACTATCTTGCCGAATGCGGGCTCCAGCTAAATGAAAGATTGGACGGTAGCGGCTATCCCCAGGGGCTCAAGAACGATGAAATCGACGCCTACGCCCAGATCATCGGGCTACTGGATCTCTACGAATCTTTGACTCATGATCAGCCGCAGAGACCGAAACTCACTCACTTCGAGGCGGTGAAGGAGATTATGAAAACCCAAAAGAAGGGATTTCACCGTGAGTATCTCAAGGCTCTGCTCAACACCTTTTCACTTTTCCCAATCCACAGTCTGGTGCAGCTCAACACCGGAGCCATCGGCAGGGTCATAAGAACTTATATGGAAAACCCAGTGCGACCAAAGATAGAGATCGTCGTGGACGCTCAAAAGAGGCGGGTGGCATCCCCACGTGTAATTGATCTGCGAGAACAGCCCATCCTCCACGTGGTGGAAGCAGTTGAGGCAGAAAGCCTGTCAAGCTGAGGAAATCATGTATCTTGAACACTGGAATTTAAACCACCTTCCATTCGAAAACGTCCCCAACCCGGCATTCTATTACCCCTCCCCTACTCATGAGGAGGCTATGGAGCGTCTGAAGTATGCCATTTACTGTGGAAAGGGAGCGGCAATGATTACCGGTGGGGTGGGCTGTGGGAAGACCATACTCAGCCGCGCCCTGATCAATAGACTCAAAAAGGAACGGTACCACGTGGCGGCCATGACCAACCCCCTCCTGGCACCGGTGGCATTTTTGCATTCGGTCATGTGCTCGTTCAAAGAATCTCACAGCCATGCCCCTCCCAAAGTCAAGCTCTGGAACGAATTGGAAGGGCGGCTGAAAAGAAATATGGAGCGGGGCAACGGGTCTGTGTTGATCATTGACGAGGCTCAGGC
>JAUWKY010000064.1 GCA_030613915.1 Syntrophobacterales bacterium | reverse complement strand
GCAAGGATTGTCTTCACCAGATTGAGATCCGTTCCTTGTAGGTCTGCAACTGCTTGAACTTCCTCCATGGGCAAGAAGGTAAAATATCCGAGGAATCTCGCTACATCTTGGTCCTCTGTATTAATCCAGTACTGGTAATATTCGTAAGGCGAGGTTAACTCACCATCCAACCACACAGCGCCCTGTGCGGTCTTTCCCATCTTCTCGCCACTGGCAGTTGTAATCAGGGGAAAGGTAATGCCATACACTGTTTTTTGGCGCATTCGCCTTACCAGGTCAACGCCTGCGACTATATTCCCCCACTGATCGCTTCCACCCATTTGTATGTGGCAATCGTAGTCATCAAAAAGCACGAGGAAGTCATAGGCCTGCAATAACATGTAGTTGAATTCGATGAAGCTCAGCCCGGTATCCAACCTCATCTTGTAGCTCTCCGCACTCAACATGCGGTTTACACTGAAGTGGCGGCCTATATCTCGCAGAAATTCAATATAATTCAATGGCGCCAGCCAATCGGCATTGTTGACAAGCATGGCCCTCCCCGCTTCGAAATCAATGAACCGGCTTAACTGGACCTTCAACTTCTCGCCGTTGGCATCGATCTCTTCGCGGCTGAGCATCTGGCGCATTTCTGTTTTGCCGCTGGGATCACCCACCAGAGCAGTTCCTCCACCTACGAGCGCAATGGGGCGATGACCGCAGCGCTGCATGTGAGCCAGGGACATAATGGGTAGCAGGCTGCCAACGTGCAAGCTTGGTGCGGTGGGATCGAAGCCGATATAGCAAGTTGACGGGTTTTCAAGGAGCTGGCGACAAGCCGCTGCCTCGGTGCTCTGCTCTATGAAACCGCGCTCCTCAAGAATGTCATAAACGTTTGTCAACTTCCACATCCTCCATACATAAACCAGGCCCAAGGCGCAAGGGGTGTTGAAGCATTGAAAAATATCAAGGTGTCAGGTGTTCCGCCGGAGGCGAATCAGGTGTCAGGTGTCAGGGAATAGAAAAAAAGCTGAATCCTGAACACTGAAACCTGAAACCCAAAATTTTGGTCGCTCCAGTACTCCAGCACCTGTCTGCTACCCATCCATCTTCTTACAGATGCGTTCGATTGCCTCAACGCGGCCCGTCTCCGGCGAGACATCAAGAAGGACTGCCTGCAACTGGCGGTCCCCCTTCGCCGCGGCGAATTTTTTTGGAGTTTGGGTGATGAGCTGGGCAATGGCCTCTTCCTTCTTGATACCAATGATGGAGTCTGTTGGCCCGGTCATGCCCACATCAGTAATGTAAGCAGTACCAGATGAGCGAATCTGCTCATCAGCTGTTTGCACATGAGTGTGAGTACCTACAACCGCACTCACCCGCCCATCCAGATACCACCCCAGTGCCTGCTTTTCTGAGGTTGCTTCGGCGTGGAAATCCACTATGAGGATGGTAGCTTTCTCTGATAGTTTACTTACGAGATCATTGGCCACTCTGAAAGGGCACTCCAGAGGTCTCATGAACACCCGACCTTCCAGATTAATAATGCCAACGGCGATACCGCCCGCAGTGGACAGCACCGCGTCTCCTTTTCCCACCACACCTGGTGGATAGTTAGCCGGTCTGAGCACCCTCCCACTGTTTTTCAGGTACGGTTCAATTTCTTTCTTCCTCCAGATATGGTTTCCGGAGGTGAGCACGTCGATGCCAGTCTCCAGCAACTCTTCGGCTACCTTCGGGGTTAACCCCGCCACACCAGCGGCATTTTCAGCGTTGGCAATTACAAAATCTATTTGCCGGCTTCCTATCAATTGTGGCAAGAGCTCCCTGAGCACCAATCTACCAGGCTTGCCAACGATATCTCCTATAAAGAGAATCCTTACCAATCCCGGCCCCTTCTCTCTCATGAAAAACAATCTTTCGGTTGAGCCGGTTTAGTCGGCTTGTCCGTTACCTATTATCAGGTGGTTATACCAAATAGTTAGTGTTCATCCGGAAATCATTTTCCCCTCCCCTGGCGGGAGGGGATGAAGGGGAGGGGGAATAATAAATAGATGACTTCATTTTATCTTTCACCCCCACCTTAGTCCTCCCCCGTCAAGGGGGAGGAGATTTTCTTATTTCCGGATGAAAACTAGTTAACCGACTTAACAGGCCTAACTGGTTGAACCGGCGTAACTGACTAAACTGGCTTATTTCGCATATTCCACTGCCCGGGTTTCCCGGATGACAGTCACTTTAATCTGTCCGGGGTAACTCAGGTCAGTCTCAATCTGTTTGGCGATGTCCCGGCTCAACATCACCGATTCTTCATCGGAAATCTTGTCGTTCTCGACTATGATACGCAGTTCACGGCCAGCCTGGATGGCATAGGACTTACCCACTCCTCGGTAGGAATTGGCAATTGTCTCCAGTTCCTCCAGTCTCTTCACATAGGTTTCCATCAGCTCCTTGCGGGCACCAGGCCGTGCTCCTGAGAGGGTGTCCGCCGCTTGCACCAATACCGCCAAAACTGATTCCGGCTCTACATCCTCATGGTGAGCGGCAAGCGCGTGAATCACTTTAGCCGATTCTCCATACTTCTTTGCTAGTTCAGCACCTATGGTCGCATGCGGACCTTCCACCTCATGATCAACTGCCTTGCCGATATCGTGCAGCAAGCCGGCTCGCTTTGCCCGCTTTTCATTCATCCCAAGTTCTGCGGCCATGATGCCGCAAAGAAAAGAGACTTCCAATGAATGCTGCAACACATTCTGGCCGTAGCTGGTCCGGTACTTTAATTTTCCCAACAGTTTGATCACTTCAGGATGTATACCGTGCCCCCCGACGTCAAAAGCTGCTTGCTCTCCAGCCTCACGAGTGGCGTTGTCCACTTCCTGACTTACCTTTTCAACAATTTCCTCAATTCGAGCTGGATGTATTCGACCATCACTAATCAAGCGCTCCAGTGCCAAGCGCGCCACCTCGCGGCGAATAGGGTTGAATCCAGACAAAATTACAGCCTCCGGCGTGTCGTCTATGATCAGATCAACACCGGTTGCGGCTTCGATGGCTCTGATATTACGTCCCTCGCGGCCTATAATTCTTCCCTTCATCTCCTCATTGGGAAGAGCGACGACTGAAATTGCTTTCTCCGCTATATAGTCCCCAGCGTAGCGCTTGACGGACAAGGATATGATTTTCCTTGCCTGTTTTGCAGCAGATTCTCGAGTGTCTGCCTCAATCCGCTTTATAAGCTTGGCAGCATCGTGGCGCGCCTCAGACTCCATGGACTTTATCAGCAGGTCCTTGGCCTCGGTGGATGATATTCCAGCGACGCGTTCGAGCTGGGTCCGCTGTTCCTGGATGAGCTTATCCAGGGTCACTTCCCTCTCAGCCAGCTCCTTTTCTAGATTATGAAAAGTTTTTTCCTTCTGGGCCAGATTACTCTCCCTTTTGTCAAAAAGCTCACTCTTCTTTTCTAGATTGTCCTCTTTTTGCAATATCCTCCGCTCAGCATTTTGTAATTCTCTCCGAGTGTCCTTGGTCTCCCGCTCGAAATCAACCTTCATTTGATACAGACTGTCTTTCGCTTGAAGTGTCGCCTCCTTTTTCAGGGTTTCAGCTTCCTTCGTGGCTTCATCGATGATCTTCTGGGCCGCATTTGTGGCGGATGCCATTCGTGCTTCCATACTTTTCTTGACTATGATGGCTCCTACCAGAGCACCAAATAAGGCCCCAGCCAAGATCAATAACATTGTTGTAGCGGTCATAACTATAACTCCCACCCATACCGGGACTGTGTAACTCTTTAGAAACAGAGCGCAAACTGCTCCCAATCAGCACAGAAACTACGCTCCAGAGGCTTAATGGCAAACAAACACGTAGGGAAGCGCAAGGCCGTCAAACGAGGCCACGGAACATTCCGGTGAGAAATTCAGGGTAGGGTGGTGTTGTCCACTAGAAATACGGTTTCCTCAAACCACTTCTCTCCGCAGATGACACCCGAAATAAACATTCTTATTGAAGGGGTTTACAATTCCTCTTTTCTGATGGTTGGTTCAAGATTTCTTTACATTGGGCCCTTAAAAAGGCTTTTATTTAAACAGCTTGTCTCTACTGACAGCTGTTGAGAGGATTTGGGCAAGCCGCTGAATCGCCAGCTTATTTGCACGCCGCCTATAAAGGCAGGCTCAGAAAATCTTCTCACATGAAACGGCGATGGTTACGAGTTACCCCATTTAAGCCTTGGGCAGGGACCCGATCCCCGACCCCTTAGTCAAACAACACCGGATATGTACCATCACTCCGCCTTACAAGAAATCCACCAAGGGAACCTCTTGAGCGGTATAGAAAAAATAGCGAAAAATAATGATTTAAGCAAGATAAAAAAAAATCCCCCGCAAGCGTGCCGTGTTGACAGGTTGTTTTGAACCTGGTTCGACCAGGTGGGGTCCCTATTGGTCCTTTAGGCGCTTCGTACAAGCCGACGCGACACACCGTTCCAAGGAAGGGTCCCCGTTCTATAAATGTTGGCTCAAGAACGTACTGCCAATCACCAACACCGCAGGGGCACTGTTTTCCTTACAATACACTATTTGTGAACTTTTTTCCTCATTATCTTCAATGCGGTCGAGCGGCTGCCCTATGCCCTCCTCAACTACCCCTCATCGAGGCAATGTTGGAGCCGCAAAAGAGCTGCCAATCACCCACACCGCAGGGGCATCAAAGGCTTTTGGATAATACGGATGAGAGTTTTTTCTGCTTACTCTCGATCCGATCGACCAATTGCTCGTAGGCCTCCTCCTTCTGGAGGTAATCGCTCGTAATGTTCAGAGCAGCCAATAGAGCAATGGTCGCCACGGAAGAAGAGCGGAGCCTGTTCTGTGCCTCTTGGCATTTAGAAGCGAGATGCTGGGCCACCCTTTCCACGTATGCCTTGTCGGCTTTGGTGTGAATGGTATATTCCTGACCCAGAATCCCTACCTTCACCTGCTGGATCAAATCGCGCCTCCCCTAGGAAAATCGGCCGAGTTTATCTATCAGTGCATCCAGGCGAGTACGAATTTCCGATCTCTGCTGCTCCGAGTTTCCCAGTTCCGACTCCAACTCCCGGATGCGCGCCTCTTGCCCTGCCATTTTCTCCTCACATTGACTGTGCACGCTTACCAGCTGTTCATATTTTTCTATAAGAGTGTCAATTCTCGATTCCAGCCGGTCAAACGGGGTCTCTTGTTCAGCTGGCGTCTCCTCCATAGCTATAGCGCCCTGAAAGGTAGTATTTTCCTCGTCCATATAACACTCTCCCGTAGCCGTACGTCCAAGATTATATCGATATTCTAATCTCCCACTCTCCATTGAGTCAAGCAGATTGGCTCACTCCGTGAGCCGCATGGCGCATAGCGCTCTGCGCACAGCGAAATAATTTTGAATTGCGAATTGCGAAATTATCAGGCGCTACATCCGACCGCTGCCTGCTGCCTGCTGCCTGCTGCGCAAAGCGCTACTCTACCGTTACACTTTTCGCCAGGTTGCGCGGTTGATCCACATCAGTTCCTCTGAACACCGCGACATGATACGCCAACAGTTGCATGGGAATGGTGAACAGAATCGGTGCCAGAAACGGAGTTGTCGCCGGTACTGGAATGAGAGCGTCAACCTTCCCGGCAAGATCCTCATCCGAATCGTCACTCACTGCAATAATTTTTCCTCGGCGAGCTTTGACTTCTTCTATATTTGAAAGCATCTTTTCAAAAGTCAAGCCACGGCTGACCACTGCCACCACCGGCATGTGCTCGTCAATGAGCGCAATTGGTCCGTGTTTCATCTCACCAGCCGCATATCCCTCTGCATGAATGTATGATATTTCCTTGAGCTTCAACGCCCCTTCCAAAGCAATAGGATAATTGATTCCGCGTCCTAGGTAGAGAAAATCTCGCGCATTAGCGTATTCACGGGCAATGGCTCGTATCAACTGGTCTTCACCGAGGGCAATCTCCACTTTCTTCGGCAGCTTCACCAGCTCCAAAATACACTCTTGACTCTCCTCCAGAGTAAGCTTCCCCAACTTTACGCCCAGATAGAGGGCTAGCAAGTAGAGTGCGACCAACTGGGTAGTGAAGGCCTTGGTGGATGCAACGCCAATTTCAGGACCGGCCTGAGTGTAGAGCACACCATCAGCCTGCCGCACTAGGCTACTTCCCACTACATTTGAGATGGCCAGAAGAAATGCCCCTTTCGTGCGACCTTCTCGCAGAGCAGCCAAGGTATCCGCGGTCTCACCGGACTGGGAAATGAGAATTTGCAGGGTCTTTGCAGTGACGATGGGATCACGGTAGCGGAACTCTGAACCCAGCTCCACTTCCACCGGCAAACCACAGAAAGACTCCAGTAAAAACTTCCCCACCAAACCGGCATGATATGAAGTGCTACACGCCACAATGAAGATTTTGTCCAAAGACCTGATCAATCCGTCTTTCAGATTGAGATCATCCAGAAAAACCTCACCGGAAGACTCACTTATGCGGCCGCGGAAGGTATCAATAACCGCACGAGGTTGCTCGTAAATCTCCTTTTCCATGAAGTGCGTGTACCCGGCCTTCTCAGCCATGACCGGGTTCCAGGTGATGTGAGCTACCTCCTTCTCTCGACTTTCACCATCTGGCCCTCTTATCTCGAATGAGTCCTGGGTTAGAACAGCCATCTCACCATCATCTAAAAAAATCACTTCCCTAGTATGATTTAAAATTGCAGGGATGTCTGAGGCCACCAGTAAAGCGTCAGATCCCAGTCCGAGAACCAGAGGGCTTTCTTTCCGCACTGCGATGAGTTTGTCCGGCTGCCGTTCATTTAAAATGACCAGTGCATACGATCCCTCTATAAGTCGGAGGCTTGCGGTCACGGCTTCCTCGAATGGAGCACCGGCTTCAATCTCATTATTAATGAGTTGTGCCACAATCTCGGTGTCTGTTTCCGAGTTAATCTGACAACCCATCTCAATGAGTTGCCTTTTCAGGGGAAGGTAGTTTTCGATGATGCCATTATGAACCACCGCGACGGGGCCAACTTTATGAGGGTGGGCATTGATATCCGAAGGGGGACCATGGGTGGCCCAGCGGGTATGGCCGATACCTACCGAACCGCTCACCGGCTGTTCCCCAAGAAGTGCCTCAAGCTGAGTGAGCTTTCCTTGACAGCGCCGAACCTCAATCATGCCCTCACTGACCACCGCTATACCGGCACTGTCATAGCCCCTATATTCCAACCGTCTCAAGCCGTCCACCAGCAGCGATACACAGTCATTCTGACCGATGTGTCCGATGATACCGCACATTTCCAACCTCTAATACTAGTTCTAGGTATAATGCACTTTCTGTGGGAGTGGCTTTCTAGCCACGACTATTGCTGATTGCCGAGCCACTAGATCGCGACTGGAAAGTCGCTCCCACAGAACAATTAGTGCCCTTAAGTGCGCTGCGTAATTACTTTCTCGGCTACCTCGAGTTCCTCATCGGTGTTGACACCCAGAAATTCTATGGGCTCGGAAGCAGCCACAGCTTGCACGTTCCAGCCTCGCCCGGCTGCCATCTGCACCAGATCTGTAAGGTAGTACTCGCCCTGTACGTTAGCATTTTCAACATCCGGTAACACTGCCCGCAAGAGGTCGGCGCTGACACAGTAGATTCCGGTGTTCACCTCTCTAATAGTGCGCTCCTGCGCGCTGACGTCTTTGGCCTCAATGATTGCCGATACCTCGCCCCCCGAATCTCTTACCACCCGGCCGTAACTTCCAGGTTCGTCGAGCAGCATGCTCAGCACGCTAAGGTCGGCACCACGGTTCATGTGCTCGATCTGGAACAGGCGCAATGTCTCTGCAGTAAGCAACGGCGTGTCACCGCAGCAGATTAAGACTGCTCCACCATGATCGGTCAGATGGGGTAAAGCACACTGGACTGCGTGCGCGGTTCCCAGTTGCTGGGATTGCAATACCCATTCCACCCGGGCGGCTTTGAAAACCTCTCTTATGCGCTCAGCCTGATACCCCACCACCACCAGCACCCTGGCAAACCCAAGCTCTTCTAAGGCTATCAGCGTGTAGGCGAGCATTGGCCGACCGCAGATAGGGTGCAAAACTTTTGCGAGGTCTGAGTACATCCTGGTCCCTTTGCCAGCGGCCAGGACCAGAGCAACAGCATCCTTCATGATTCCTTTTTTACTGCATCCCCTACCGAAATGCAATCGTAGTTTCCCAGCAGGCAGCGGGCAGTAAGCACACATTCCTCGTTATTGGTTATCCGTTATTAGTTATACGGGAAAATCAGGGTTCGATGATCTCAGATCTAAACTGCGATAAAGACTTCAGTGAGAACACCCGAATAACGATTAACGAATAACGGATAACTTTCCCGTCTCGCCATGCCCCATGCTCTATGCCAAAAAAAAACGGGCCCAGTATAGGACCCGTCTTAAATTACCGAAATGTTGGTCTCGGCTAGGCTAAAGCTTGGCTCTCTCCGCAGCCCGGATGCGAGCGATGGCTCGTTGCAGTGCGGCTTCAACCCGGAGAAAATCTATTTCCTCTTGCCGCTCTTTGAGGCGTTGCTCAGCCCGTTCCCTGGCAGCCCGCGCCCGCTCCAGGTCTATATCTGCGGCATGTTCAGCTGTTGTGGCCAGTATGGTAACCTTGGTGGGCAGCACCTCGGCGTAGCCGCCACTGACCGCCAGGTACTCAAGCTGTCCTCCTATGCGGTATTTCACTTCACCGGGTTGAAGTTGGGCAACGAACGGCAGGTGATTGGGCAAGGCGCCAAACTCACCAAAGTAGCCAGGGGCCATTACTATATCAACATCCTCGCTCACTACCGTTTGCTCAGGAGTTACCACCTCTAGCTGTAGCGTCTTCTCTGCCATAAAATCACCATTTTGATATTATTGACCCCGTATTCTCGTGATTCCGGAACTGTCTGTCAGCCTTCTGACGACCCACCTTTTATGCGGCCGCCATGACTTCGGCTTTCGCCAAAACCTCCTCGATCCCACCCACCATGTAGAAGGCCTGCTCTGGAACCTCGTCATGCTG